>JALOPY010000566.1 GCA_025453735.1 bacterium
ACTGATTCCATCGCTCCAAGCGATGGAATCAGTTATCTAATAAAAAAAGATTCTGGGAAGGACTTTCAAATTCATGCAGCTTAATAATATAAAATAAATCCAATAAAGTCAACAGAAATTATCGGAATATTCCAACTATTTTTGCGAAGCTGAGATTACCTGAGACTTTCAAAGCCAGCGTCCAGCGACTGGCAAAAGCAATATGCCTGGTTCTCTTTTCCAATTTTTTAATTCCGTGCCACTCCTTTCCATGCCTCCGCCCTTCAAAAAAACCAGAATCAATTGATCTCAATTTCAAATCCGATGCAGTGAATTTCTAAATCGAAATTCAATTTGGACCTTCAGCCATTTCGCCATCGCGTTGTTGCAGTGATCGCAAAATGAAACAGGCAAACTGCCTTATGAAATTATCTGAGGATGTGCTGCATGATTGTCAATTGTCTATTCAAATTATGCGCTTTTTGCCTAAAATATATTTTTTTGCTGTTCTAAAGACCTGGATTCCCCAAAAGTTTATTTATTGGCATAATATTTGTAACATTTCTTAACAAATACATCGCAAAGTTTATGCATTTGGGGTGCCGCCTGGGTGTAGTTAAGGAATCGTGGACAAGCCAGAAAAATCTTAGCCAAAAAAGGAGATAACCAGCTTCGCTGTCTCATTTCTTCAGTTTACCGTTAAACGTACGATCGACGTTTAGCGAGATGGGTGTGAATCTCACATCGCCTGATGAAAGAAAGGCTGACGCTGCTGACGAAGTCTGAAGGTTTTTCTGAACTGCAATTCCAATCAAATTTTAACAGGAATTAAGTCGTAAGACTTTTAATGAGCAGCAATCGACTGGTCTGCGCTGTGACTGATCAAATGCATTAGAATGAAGAAGCAACCGAACTACTCAATAACTTTGCGTCTTTGTGGCAAATACGAAACAAAATAAACTAAAACAGAGAAAAAGAGAGAGCGATAAAAACAGAATAAAAAGAAATTGTAAACCTCAGAGGTTTCAAAAAACCTCTGAGGTCTTACACCTGTAACTGAGGCATTACAAGAAATTAGAAAAATATCTGGCGCTTACAAGAGTGCCCGAATCGAAGCAGAAAAAAGAAAAAACGGAAAAATCGGATAATCAGGAAATTGGGAAATCGTGGATTCTTTATTTTTGCTTTGGCTCGGGCATTTTTTTTTGCAGCAAGTTACTATGGAGTGCATCGTCTGTGACGATGCAAATTTGGAGGCCATTGACACGTCAATGCTAAGTGCATCATCTGCGATGATGCCACTCCATAACATGCCTGGAATGGATGGCTATGAGGTAACTGATCGCTGGTTATTGGGATCATTCCGATTTTTCCGTCAATTGCCGGACAAATTCCCAATACCTGATATCTAATACCTAATACCCAATATCCAATTTGTAATTAGTCATTTATCGTAAACAATAAAATTGAGGTGTATGGATGAAGAAGAAGGGAAAACCAACAACCGCTCAGCGCCGGGAGTATGTCATGTCCCAGCGCGATGCCGGTCTGTCGTATGAGCAAATCGCCGCCGATACGATCAAAAAATTCGGCAAGGCAAATCTGCCAAAAGGCTATGATAAGCGGTTGGCAAATTTGGATGTACAACGGGAGTTGAGCAAAAACTCTCGCAAAACATTGGAAACTGATATCCGGAGAAATAGGATATTACACTATCGCATGGCTGGCATGACCTTTCAGCAGATCGTGGAAAAACTTGAAGCCGAGTTCGGCAAACAGGGACTTCCGGCGAACTATAATGAACGCCTTGTCTGCCGCGATTTGAGTCGCTACCTGGAAAAAATCGAAAAAGAGCACAAACAGGAGATATCGAAAAACCGAAGCGTCAATCGGGAGCGCCTTCATTTTCTGCTTAATCGGTTATGGGAAAAAGCAGCAGAGGGCGATTATCAGGCAATCGATCGATCCTTGAAAATCATCGACGCCATCGCAAAATTGGATGCCATGGATGGTGCTCTCGCATCGAGCGCTTCAGCAAGTGATAAAATTGGGAATTCGTTCGCAGAGTTAAGCGACTATTTTGCAGACAATCATTCACAGGAGGTGGATCATGAAAAAAATTCAATATAACCGTTTACAGCAGATGCTGCATGGGTGCCAGAGCGATTGGAATAGGTTCGCCCGGGATATTTTAGGGATTCGATTGGATCAGCATCAGCAGGAAATCCTTCATGCCGTCCAAACAAATCGCCGGGTTTCAGTGCGCAGCGGCAATGCCCGGGGCAAGGATTATGTCGCAGCAACAGCTTCGCTCTGTTTTCTGTACCTGAACAATCCGAGCAAGGTGATCAATATTGCTCCCACGGATCGCCAGGCGAAAAAAATTATGATGACGGAGATCAGAAAAATCCACAAAAACGCCCGGTTCCCGCTCGGCGGTGAAATCTTTGAAAACCAGATCAAATTCCCGCATCGTCCCGAAAGGTATTTGCTCGCATTCAAGGCGGTCGATTACAGGGACGAGGTCTGGACCGGTTTTCATTCCCCCCATCTCATGGTGGTCGTCACCGAGGCGAGCGGCATCGAGCAGCAGACATTTGAGAACATCGAAAGTATCTTGACTGGCGACTCCAGGCTGCTCATCGTGTTCAATCCGAACCGAGCCACCGGTGAGGCATACAACAGCGCCAAAAGTCCATTGTATCAAAAATTCAAGTTGAGCTGCCTCGATGCGCCCAATGTGACAGCCCGAAAAATCATCATCCCCGGTCAGGTGGATTACGATTGGGTGGCGGAAAAAGTGACAAAATGGTGCGTCCGGATTGATCCGCCGGCGATTCTCGATGCAGGACAGGAACAATCGAATAGCAGGGTGCAGCCGGGTGCGCATCACTGTTTCCAATTCAATGGCAACTGGTACAAACCCAATGACATGTTTCTCGTCAGGGTTCTCGCTGAATTCCCGGAAAAATCAGAAGATCAGTTGATTCCGCTGGCCTGGATCGAAGCAGCCAACGAGCGTTGGGAAGAACGGCGCAATCTGGAGCTCGTCGGTGACCTG
>JALOPY010000567.1 GCA_025453735.1 bacterium
GGTAATGGTGAAATTACCGGAATCACCCATGAAAACCGGAACGGAAGTTTCAGCAGTTTTAGAATTGCCGTAATAGGTCGTGCTGTACGGCATACGATCAACTTTGATGAAATATTTGCCGGCCGGCACACCACCCAGGGTATAGCTTCCATCGGGACCTGTTTTTTCAGAAGCCTGCACCTGGTAGTTCTCATCGAGGATCGAGATGTAAGCACCATCGACGTAGCGACCATCGGTATCGGTAACCTGTCCCGAAATCACGCCAAATGCCATTGGGTCGGGCGACTTGAATCCCCAGCCTGGGGTCATTGCAAAATCAACTCCAGCTTTGTCTGCGATGCCGTCTAATTCAATGCGATCAGCATCCCAGGGTGTCGTCTTATCGTTGTAGAATTCAACGATATAACCTTGCGCCCAGCATACTGCAACATATTTCCCAGCCGGAACACCAGCAATCATGTATTCGCCTTTAGCGTCCGAAATCGTGGCAAAGAAATCAAACAGCGTGAATTTGCCCTGGAAGGCTGTGCCTTGAGGTGAATCCATGACCGGGAACAAAGTCACGATTGCACCTTCGATGGGATTGCCGGTAGATTCGTCTTTAATCATACCGGTCACGTTGCTGCCGGTATCTGGAGTCGCTGGAATAGAAAAATCGATACCGAGCAAAGCTTCATTTTCTTTTACTTCGACTTGATCAGCTTTTTCGATATCCTGTCTATCGTTATAAAATTCAGTATAACCGTTTTTATGGACTAAAACGATGTATGTGCCGGCATGAAGATCATCGATCGTATATTCACCCTTCTCATTGGTCCAGGCGAACATATTCGGTTTGAACATCATTTTGCCCTGTCCGACAAATGTGCCCATCCACATGGCTTCGACAAACGCATTGGCGACTGGGGATTGATCTCCATCAGTTACAACCTTCCCGGAGATCGATCCTAATCCTGCTGGCGCACCAAATTTGAAGTCGATTCCGGCAACGATGATGTCTGCGACTGGAACTGGAGTAGCATCTTCATATTTATAAACATTGTCATAGTACATGGTCTGGAAATTCCACATTTCCGAGAGGGTTGCCGAAACAATGTATTCGCCAGGAGTTAGATGTTTGATCTCGTAGAAACCATTTTCATCCGTCGCGATGAGATCACGAAATCCTCTGAAATTGCTATAAAATGAATCGGCGCCGGATGCTTTCCAGGCAAAAACATAGATTCCTTTTAGCGGACTGCCGTTGGCATCGATGATTTTACCAGAGATGCCTCCCTTGGGCTGTGAAAAATCAAACTGAAAATTAATATCAGAAACCTTCGCGCCATTATTCACAACGACCGGATCGGCGTCATTAAAATTATCTTTGTCATCAAAATATTTGATCTGAAAAAATGGGAATTGCTGCGAAACAATCTTCGCGGCGACTCGATATGAACCAGAGTCGAGCGTGGACATTTTGTAATAGCCATCCGCGTCGGTGTATGCGCCGCCCCAGATCATGAGCGAATCGAGCCAGACAGGTTGCGGGAATGCGTCAAACGGAGCCGCTGCGACAAACACATTGGGCACTCCAATTTTATCCGCATCGACAACTCTCCCAGAAATTACTCCGCCTAATTTCAGATAAACATCATCCAATTTAACCGTCGCGTCGCTTCCCAGTGTAATGGATTTTGCCAGGAATGGATTTTGTGTATCCTGATAAAACTCAGCGACAAAACTATCAGCCTGCACAAAAACACGGTATTGCCCTGCAGGCAAACTTTTTAATGCAAAGCTACCATCTGCCTTTGTTTCAACGTGGTATTGCTTGGGCAATATGATGTTTTCAGCTCTAAAAGCAAAAACGTGCGCTTTGACAACAGGAATGCTGTCAGCTTCACTTTTCACAACTCCAGTTATCGATCCGCTGCTCATATTTTGCGCGAACAGACTCATGGAAAACATTACTAAAATCATTGCCAAACCAATGAACGTGACTTTTAAAAATTTCATAGAAGCCTCCTCACAGTGTTAGAATTTGGTTAATTACATTGAATAAAATTTTTTAACGCTTTGTTACTTGTCCTCGTTTACAGAAAATCTGAATTTATGAATTTTTTGTTGACCAATTTTTTGCAAGATTTGTGCCATAATTTTGCTGGTTCAAAAATAATTTGCATTTATAGTTTTGAAGCGACTAAAGTTGAATACGGTTAAATCCAGTAAATGCCTTTCAGGATCAGTTGTTCTATAAAAATTAAAGCATGACTTTATTCTGCATTCTATGAGTGATGTTTGTATATTCATCAAAAAAATGATGTTATTAAACTTCTAATTTACTCACTTTATCATGGTGAATAGTGAAGGCAATAATTGTGCTGATTGAATTTAAAAAGGTTGTAATAGTTAAAAAAGTTCTTGCTTTCTAGAAATAAGATCAATATGTTATGCTTCTTTAAAAGTAAATTTTGTTTTAGTGTTCGGGTGTGCAAAAGCTGTAGGCGCTGCCTATTCGATTGTGCAAAAATTTCACAGTAGTTTTATTTTCAATTTCGGATATTTTATAATGATGTTGGATTTCTCTTTTTGGTACACAATAATTGTTCTGGT
The DNA here is from genome assembly GCA_025453735.1 of bacterium. Taxonomy (GTDB): domain Bacteria; phylum Zhuqueibacterota; class Zhuqueibacteria; order Thermofontimicrobiales; family Thermofontimicrobiaceae; genus JALOPY01. The sequence continues at coordinate 2,596 of JALOPY010000567.1, forward strand.
TGCAATGACAATCATTCTGGTCAAAGAAATCTTCGAACCAGAGCTCGCCATTTTTTCTGCGCTTATGTTGCTGGTCGTGGGAAATGTAATCGATGTTAAAGAAGCGTTAGTCGGCTTCTCCAACAGTGGCATGTTGACAGTCGGTATTTTGTTTGTCGTTGCCGACGCCTTGAAACAAACCGGAATGTTAAATGAGCTTGGTAATTTTTTATTAGGAAAAAATCAAAAAGGGATTACTGGCAAGCTTCTTCGTTTTCTATTCCCGGTCTCCATGCTTTCAGCATTTTTTAATAATACCCCGATCGTTGCCATGCTGATTCCTACCATACATTCCTGGGCAAAGAAACATGATTACGCAGTATCGAAATTCTTGATTCCACTGTCGTATGCGGCAATTCTGGGAGGGATCTGCACATTAATCGGAACGAGCACCAGCCTGGT
>JALOPY010000568.1 GCA_025453735.1 bacterium
AAAAAATTGGTAAACAAAGATATAGTTATCATTTTTCAGCCGGAAGGAAGAACCATCAAGGTGCCGACAGGAACGAACTTAATGGCGGCATCTCAAAAGGCAGGCATTATCATTCCAGGCTTTTGCGGCAACCGGGGAAAATGTGGGAAATGCAAAGTTAAAATTCTTGAAAAACAAATTCCCTATACTCATCAGGAAGATATTACACTATCGCCCGAAGAACGTCGCGCAGGAGTGCACCTCGCCTGCCAGATTCTAGTATCTGAAAAATTAATCGTGGAAGTTATAAGTGAAGAGAAAGCCACGACCACTGCGTTTCTGACGTATGATATAGCCAACAATTATGAGATCGATCATCATATCAAAAAATATTATGCCGCTCTGCCTGCTCCGGATATCGATTCGCTGATTGATGATTCACAGAATATTGCAAAGCAGATTAATGCACCAGGACTTTGCATTCCGCTGCCAATTTTGCAAAGCATATCTGCATTTCTCAGAAAAAATGATTTCAAAATTACAGTTACGCTGGAAGGCGATCACCTGATAAATTTGGAAGCCGGCGATACTTCATATCGACTGTTCGGCGTTGCCATTGATTTGGGAACGACAACGATCGTTGGTTCGTTGGTGGATATGCAAAGTGGAAATGTGCTTGCTGTGTCAGCCAGGACTAATCCTCAAACATCACATGGCGCGGATGTCATCTCCCGCGTCAACTATTCCATTTCTGAGCCGGGTGGGTTGGGCAAATTGCAAACGCTTGTCATCAACGCTATTAACGAAATCATCGAGGATTTATGTGAAACATCTGGCGCAAAATTTCGAGAAATTTATGAGCTGAGTCTGGCAGGGAACACGATCATGAATCACCTGTTTCTCGGCGTCAATCCCCAATACATTGCTGAAGCGCCTTACATTCCGGCGTATCGAAAAAGCCAGAAATTCATGGCAGAGGAATTGGGGATCGCCATGCTGCCGCGAGGTCCGGTTTCGACATTGCCAAATATTTCCGGCTACGTTGGGGGCGACATCACCGGCTTTATTCTTGCCTGCGATCTTGACAAGCGGGAAAAAATCACGCTGGGAATCGACATCGGGACGAACGGGGAAATTGTGCTTGGCTCAAACGAAAAATTACTGTGCTGCTCGACCGCTGCCGGACCCGCTTTTGAAGGCGGACAGATCAGTTGCGGAATGCGAGCCATGGAAGGAGCGATTGACAAATTTTTCATTGATGAAGATCGATTATTTTATCATGTTATTGGCGATGCTGACCCCAAAGGAGTCTGCGGCACCGGCTTGATCGACATCGCTGCTGAAATGATTCGGGTGGGAATTATCGATGAAACTGGCAGAATTTGCTCACCGGAAACGTTTCGTGGACCGGAGTGGCTGAAAAAACGAATCGTCAAGAATAATCACAATTACGATTTCATGCTTGTTGCCGAGGATGATGAAGGGTGCAAAGTCCCGGTGCGATTGAAGCAGCAGGACATTCGAGAGTTGCAACTGGCAAAAAGCGCAGTCGCAGCCGGGATTGAAATACTGGCGAAAGAGTTGGGGATATCTGTCGATCAAATCGAAGAAGTGCTCATTGCCGGCGCGTTTGGCAGTTATTTGAATAAATATAATGCCCAGCGGATCGGTCTGATTCCGAATGTTGCTCCGGAAAAAATCAGGTTTGTGGGAAATGCTGCGAGCATGGGAGCTAAAAAATATTTGCTTTCAAAATCTGCAAGGAATGAAGCTGAGCGTATCATCGAAACAACGCAGTACATCGAATTATCCATGCGAATCGATTTTCAGGAAATTTTTGCAGAGAAGATGTTTTTTTGATAAATAATTGACACTGCCCGAGTTGCTGAGATCGCGAAACAATAAGCTTCGATCTCAGCAATTGTACAAGAGAAAATCGAACCTTACAAAATCTGCTCAAGAATCTCCGCGGCATCACGGACAAAATTGGGGCATTTCGTTTTGAAATACCCCGACTCGTCAGCAATATCGTATTGCTCAGAAATGCTGATATCATATCCCAACAATGCCTTACAAACAATTGTCCCATGACGTTCTTTAAATCTTTTCACGAACTCCTGAGCCAATTCCGCTGCAGCTTCTTTGGCAAGCAAATCATCAGCGCGGGTTCTGCCGTATTTCAATCCAATGACCATGAGAGCTCCGGTCACCGCGCCGCAGGTTTCGGACTGCCCTCGCATTCCTGCCCCGAACGGATCCGTGAGTTTTAATGCAACTTTTCGGTCCAATCCAAAATCCTCACAAAACGATCCCAGGATCGATTGCGAGCAAGCGAATCCTTCGTCGAATAGTTTTGTGGCGGTCTGAATTTGCGTCATTAATTTACTCCGATTTGATCAAAAAAAATAGTAACTATTCAGCCACCACGTCTCGAAAATACAAAGAAATTGAAATGAGCAAAATTACCACGACCAGCGACGCTGGATTATGCTTCGTCATAAAACAGGAAGCATGATGGCACTGGAAAACATAAAAAACGACAATCAGGATTTTCTTTGTGAGCCATTGTGCTTTCGCGGCAAAAAGAAACCAAGCTGAATCGTTATAAAATATATGCTGCTGATTGACGAGTCATGAGCGGTGACCACTCACAATTAACCAATCAATCCAAACTAATCCATCATCAACACCCGTTCAATCCGCTCCAGCGCCCAATCAATCTCCTTTTTCGTAATCACAAGCGGAGGCGCCAGACGAATGATATTCACATGGGTCTCCTTGGCGAGCAGCCCGTTTTCTTTCAGCGCTTCACAAAAACGACGCGCTCCGCCAGCTTCTTGTTTCAGCACGATTCCAATCCAGAGACCTTTTCCCCGGTAGAAATCAACATGGGGGCTGTTAATTTTTTGAAGCTGCTGCATCAAATAATCACCCAATTTGGTAGCTCGCTCGCATAATTTTTCATCGACAATCACTTGCAGTGCTTCTCTCGCAATGGCGCATGCCAGAGGGTTACCGCCGTATGTCGAACCATGATCACCAGGTTTGAA
>JALOPY010000569.1 GCA_025453735.1 bacterium
ATCGCTCCCATCAGGCGAGAGCGTCAAGCCGATTTCCGGGGGAGCTGTGATCGCTGCGTAACCGATGGTGAGCCCGGCATAAAAATAATGCCCGAATCGCTTCCCGATCAGCCAGTCAAAACCGCTGCGCGTATCTTCATATTCGTTCAGGTCCGGACTGAGGCTGCGAACCTTGCCATGATAGATGCTGAAATTTGTAAATAATTTGAGATCACCCAAAAACCAGGGATTGTAGTAGCTAAATTTGAATAGCGGATTATACCCGAATGCAGTTGAAAAATTTAATAAGATATTTTTGCCCAGAAAATTATAATACAGCAGTTTGCCGCCATACGATATTTTGCGCCAGTCCCGCTCATTGCGATACAGCACGGGAATCGGAAAAATGTACCATCTTTCGTACACCGTAATCAACAAGGAGCTATATTCCTGATCACCAACGAGATCGAATTTGACCCGATTGAACAGCATCAAGCTCTGCACCCGCTTGAAAGCCGCCGAAATTTTCGCAAGAGATGCGCGTTCATTTTCAGTAAAATGAAGCTCTCGCAGGATCACTTCAGGTTTGGTTTTGTCATTTCCAATGATCTCGATTTTGGCAATCTGGTATTCAATGGAATCCATAAATGTGGATTCATCAGCCTCTTCAGCATTTAAATAAATTTGACTGAAGCCGAGCGAAGCATAAAATCCGGCTATCAAAAAAATAAAAATGTATCGATATCTATTGATCATCATCAGGAATTCGTTATTTCGGAAATTCAAAGTTTGGGTTAGCATCACCATAGCCCGAACTTACAAGAAGCAGCCGATGAAACTGAGCAGCACGGAGATTTTTCCGGACAATCGTCTGACCAGGATCAAGCTCCGCGTTCGCTCACCTAACTCCGTTTCTCCTTGTAAGGGGAAAGCCCATATTTCAACTTTGCATCAATTAAAAATCATCAAAATTTTTGCATCAATCGTACAGTAATTCGCCAGGCATCTTTGGAACGATCGGTTCGCTTTGCCACATCGATCCTCGCTAATCCTTCGGATAAATGAAGACTCAATCCAACATCGGTTTTAAAATCGGTAATTTTCAGCCTGCCGAAATCATCGAGGGGATTCGTGTTTTCTCCGCCAAATCTGAGCCAGCCACTTTCGGCAAAAACTCCAAGCACATATTGATTTGAAAATGGCAGGTATCGTATCGGGCGCCGTCCCATAAATGATTCATTGAAAAGGTAATGCGCGGTGGTATAGAAAAAGCGATTGCCGTTTTGAAATTCTTTGTCTTTATATGCGACCAACGACCCGATGCCACCCATGTCCATCAGGTATTGCCCATAACGCTGATCGCAGCCTTTTCGGGCGCCGACCATCATTTTCATCTGAAGCTGCTGCGAGCCAAACGTCGGCTGAAATCGTTTTAGCGTGAAAAAAAGACCCTGGGTTTCTACCCGCTCCCCAAAAGTTTGTTCCGCGATCCCTTCCATGTACCACCCCGGGCAGGCCACTTCGTCATTATCCAGCCAATTGAGAATCCATAGCAATCGCGCTCGCGTAGTGGTTTCATGTATCACGGGTGGATTGTCTCTAAAATTTTTATCGTTATAAAAAAGCGCCCAATTCGTGCGTTTTGACATCGACTCAAATTCAGCCTGATCGACCTCGATTCGGATCGTATGCAAATCAGAAAGTTTTTGATCAGCAAAAATCATCACTCCTTTTTGTCCATAAAAATCCTTGAAATCCTCTTTAAAAAACAGAGCAGCGAGACTGTTTTCGATGTTGCCGATGTACCAATCATCCAAACTTGCGACCTGATCAAAATAGGAGAATCCAATGGTCAGGGGATTGGAATAAAAAAATGATCGCTGGATGCCTGCGCGATAGCGCCGTCCATCTTCAAAGCCATACCCCATGCTGCCGAGCAATCTAAAATGCCAGAGCTGTTTGAGGTAAACGACGAGATCGATGCCCAGGAACGGCCCCTGCGCCCGATTGTAGCTCACGATCGGTTGAAATAAAATTTCACGGTCTTTGAAATCAAAAACAGGCTCTTCCGGTTCCAATTTGGGCACTTTGAATTGGGCATAGCTTGAATTTAAAATGACCAGGCTGAATATCAGCAATAAAATCCAGCAAAAGTTGCAGGCCCGACTGGTATTCTTATTTTGTTTTTTCATGGCAAAAACTCATTTTTGGGGACTATCATTTTGAAAAGTGCTTGCTAACAAGCAAATCTATAATAACAAAAATTTATCTCATTATCAAGAGATATTTCTTGTGTGAGCCTGTTTCGACAAATTAATCTCTTGAAAAAATCTTGATTTTTTGACGAGAAAAATGGCTTGCTTTTTCAGGCAAATTTATGTATCTTTTAACAAAGACTATTTTCAGGAGGCAAAAATGTCGATAGCACTCACACTGCAAATACCTGATCATATTTATATACCGATATTGAATTCAGCTTCGTTGATTGGGAAAACACCAGAGCAAATTATATCGGAATGGCTCGAAAAAATGGTTAGTCGGATAAACGATGATCCGCTATTGCAATTGGCCGGTGTTTTTGAATCTAACATCGCCAATGTAAGTGACGCCCATGATGAGTATATTGGACAAAGCTTGAGGGGTGATAATGAATGAAGTTTTTGTCGACACTTCAGAATGGGATAACTATTTTATACGAACAGAACCGTTTCACACCACGGCTAAAAATCAGATGCGAGAGTGGCATAGCAATGGGGTTCGTGTCGTTACAACAAACTATGTGTTGATAGAACTGGTCGCCTTATTCACCAGCCCGCTTCGGATACCCCGAATAAAACAAATAAAAGTGATTGAAACCATCAAAGCAGCAAGCTGGGTTGAAATTATTCATATTGATCGGACCTTAGACGAAGAAGCCTGGCAGTTACTTAAAAGACGGTTGGATAAAAATTGGAGTTTGGTCGATTGCACCAGCTTTATCGTCATGCAACATCGGGATATTACAGAAGCGCTGACCACCGATCTTCATTTTGAACAAGCTGGTTTTCGACAAAATGATTCTTTTAAATCATTTTTTTTCAAAAACCTGGCTTTTGTAAAAAGGAGATTTTTCCATGACAAACATCCCCCACAACCCTTTCACCAATCGCTCCACTATTAAAAACGAACATGATTTTGTCGGACGGGAACAGGCGATCACCAATATCCTGTCACGGGTGCGCAATGGCGATTCGGTTTCGATGGTTGGCACTAAAAATTATTCACCGTGATTCTATTAATTTTGACTCAGCCATTCGCTCGCTAATTCGGAAGGAAGTATTGCGGAAGGAAAATAATGAGCTGGTCTTTTGTGTGCCAGTGTTTCGGGAGTGGATAGTGAAAAATCAGACTCTTTAGCGATTGTAGGGCAAATTGGCAATTTGACCGACAGAAAAATGGCTTGCTTTTTCTGAAAAATTTATTTATTTTTATAAAGAGCTTTGGTTGAAAGAATAGGGAGAGCATTAAAGCAAGAAGTTCAAACACCAGATTTAAATATTTATTATTGGAGAATTCATTATG
>JALOPY010000570.1 GCA_025453735.1 bacterium
AAGCGGTCATGGCGTATTCCCTGACCAGCGGAATATGAGCATCCTTCAGCGCTTCGTAGCCAGCAGCCACGCCCATGGCGATGCAGGTCGTCATGTTCTGCCAGTCTTTCTCATCGATCTGGTAATCTCTGATCATATCGAGCTTGCCGATCTTTCCCGCTAATTGAATCACATCTTCCAATGAGGAAAGCAATTTGAATGACGGACCTCGATCATCTTTGACCAGCTTGGTGATTTGCAGATCGACGAACTTTTGCCGCTCCTCATCCGTGGTGCGTTCGATGAAATTCCTGCCTTCAAATACCTGCTGGAAATTATCGTCCCGAAAGACTTCTTTGTACGAGCCAGGCAGACCAATGGACACGCCGCTGAAAACAACCGTTTCTCTTGTAACGCTGACGGAGACTGCGGATCGAACAGGTTCTGGCTTCTGCTGAATTACATCCTCTTTTTTGATCTCCTGCACCTGCTGCAGCACAATCAGCTGGGCAGGTTGTCTCGTTGGCTGGGGCTTTATCGGCACACCTTCGACAAACAATCCGCCGTACAATTTCAACAGGCTCTGCAGTTCATCGGTGTTTTTGAAATTGGAAGTCAAAATGGAAATTTCTTTGTCTTTCAAAATATCTTTAACCTGGCTGCTCAGAATCGAACCAGGACCAACTTCCACAAATAATCTGACGCCATCCTGATGTAATTTTTCAATAGAATGGACAAAATTGACTGGCTGCAAAATCTGGTCTCGCAGCAGCTCGGGAATTTTGTCCAATCCTTTTGCAGTGTTGGGGTAGTAATCGCCCGTGTGATTCATGATGACTTTGGCGTCGGATTTTTGGAAGCGAAGGTCTTTGACCTGCTGATAGAAAATGTCCGCCACAGGCTGGATCACCGACGAATGAAACGCATGGGAGACGAACAAGATTTTGTTGCTCAATTTTTTCTTGTCAAGAAACGTTTTGAATTGATCGATATTGGGCGAGCTACCCGCTACGATGATCTGCTGGGGACTGTTGATATTGGCGACCGAAACCTCGATCTTGCTCTCGGCAATCAGCTTCTTTGCCTGATCCAGCGTGCCCATGATGCTGATCATCTTGCCAGTATCTTCGAGTTTTGCGTTGTGAAATGCATACCCCCGCTGCTCAACTAATTGCAAAGCATCGTCGAACGAAAGTTTTTCGGCGGCAGCCAGCGCCGTAATTTCGCCCAGGCTGTGACCCGTCATATAGTGAGCGGAAAAGCCCATACTTTTCAGCAGATCGTACAGCGCAAAACTGGGGATGAAAATGCTGGGATGAGCATTTTGCGTCTGGCGCAGAATTTCCAGCGCCTCGTCTTCATTTTTATTCACAGGAAAAATGAGCGAAGAAACGGTATGCGCATGTTTTGAAAACCAGAACGCATCAGCCCTGCCGAACCATGCCCGCACCGAATCGTGCTGATCGAAAATTCCCTTGAACATATTCAGGTACTGGGATGCCTGCCCTGGAAACATCACCGCAATTTCAGATGGCGTGATCGCTGCTCCTTCTTTGAAAAATATTCCTTTGGTGCTGAGAATTTTTGAATCGAGCTTGTCTTTATTTTTTATGAAAAAATTAATTTTGGATTGAAGGTCCTCCGCAGAAGCAGTTAGAACGGCGAGCCTCATTTTTTGATCGGGTTGAATGGAATAATTGTGAATGAAACAAAAATCTGAAAATGAAATGTCCTGGCGTGATTGAATTCGGGATTGAAAATTTTTCACCTGCTCATCGATGTCGTTCAACGATGTGCCTGCGAAGAAGATGACCTGGTCGGATTCAGTTTTTGCCGATGGCTGAGCCGACACAGTAGCGACGGTCTCGGTTTTGGGAGCTTCATAACCAACGCCGACAACGTTCCGATAATCTTCTACCCGATATTCTTCCAGCGCCACGTGATAATCGGCGCCGCCAAAACCAAAGGCGCTGACATTGGCACGTCGGGGATGCTCCTTTTTCGCCTGCCATGGCTTTGCCTCATCGATGATGTAGAATGGCGAATCCTCGATCTGCAATTTGGGATTGATCTCTTTGAAATTGGCGGTCGGCGGCAGCGTTTTATGATGAAGCGCCAGCACGCCTTTAATGAGCCCTGGAATCCCTGCGGCTGATTTCAAATGCCCGATATTCGACTTGACCGATGTCAGTCCGCAATAATTCTTTTTTGTTGCGCCGAGTGAAGAAAAAGCCCGTTTGAGTGCATTCACTTCCACCACATCACCGACGATGGTAGCTGTGCCGTGCGCCTCGATCATTTCAACGGTATCAACAGAATAGCCTGCCATTTTAACGGCTTTTTCAATGCTTCGAGCCTGCCACTCCTCATTGGGCGCCGCAATATATTTCCCCTTGCCATCACTGGCTTCACCGAAGCCTGTGATCACAGCGTAAATGGTGTCCTTATCCCGAACCGCATCTTGGAGACGTTTCAAAATAATTGAGCCTGCTCCCTGTCCCATCACAAAACCGTTGGCTCGTTTATCAAACGGATAAGAGCCATCGGGTGACAATGCATTGATGGCGGAAAAATAGATAAATCCCAACTGCTTCAGCGGCATGTCAGATCCGCCGCAAATCACGGCATCGTATTTGTTTAAATAAAGCCCCTGCATGCCCGTGATGACCGCTGCCAGCACCGAGGCGCAGGCAGCATCGACTGTAAACGAAGGTCCGTGAAAATCATACACATTGGCAATTCTGCCATTGGAACCGAACCTTTCAGCACATTGGCACGCACGTATTCGATGATTTCGCGTTGTTCTTTTTCGGAAAGCTTTTTGAAGTCAGGATGTTGCCGCAGATAATGCTCGATCAACTGAAATTGCACCCGCACCAGGGAATCGCCGTAAGCTGTTCCCACCATGCCATTGCCCAGAATCACGCCGACCCGATCTTTTGCCACGCTTTGCAGCGTATTGGATTGCAGCGCCTGATCCGTGGCGTACAACGCTGCATGTTGATTTTCATCCATACGCTCGGCCATGGACGGCGGAATCTTGTATTTGCGCACCGTGTCGTATTGAATGTTTTCAATCCATGCAGCCACACGGGTGTAGGATTTTTCCAGCTTATTGATGGCAGTTAACAGGTCGGGTCGATAGTAGAGCTCGCTTTCGAACATCTCCTCTGGCATTTCTTTGATAGAGACTTTTTTGGCGATAATATTTTGCCAGAATTGGTCGATATTTTTGGCGTCGGGAAACAAAGCTCCCATGCCCACAACGGCGATTTTTTTGTCGTAATTGGGATTCATCGGCTCACATCCTCCTCACAGTAGAGAAACATTAGCATAAAATCGTTTTTACATTGAAGTCATTATCTTTCTATAATCAAATTAAAAAGTGACTATTTTGATGATTGAATTATAAAAAAGATTCAAAACGTTCATTATCATACTTAATAAAAGTTTATAGTACTCAATTCAGGCTAAAGAATGTTGATGTCAGGATGGTCGAGAGCTATAAAACAATTCTGGATTGCAGTTGTTTTAATTATGTAAATACATGTTTTAAAGCTCGCTAATTTCGATTTATTAAAATGGAAAAAATTTTTTCTTTTTTCTTAACTGATTGAAAAAGGGTTGACGAACACTTTGACCTTGATGAGCACAAACGTTCTAATCGCTTATCAATTCATAAATGATACAGGATCGTGCTTGTTCAAAATTCTTTAGAGTTTCGCATTCTAGCCACTAAATAAATAATTATCGGCAGTTGTTACATTCATAATAAGAAATTTAATTTTAGAAATCAAGCAAAAAATTTTTGAATTGACTATAAATTTTATTACATTGCAGGTATCTTTGTCTTCATCTTCTCCAGTGCCTGAATAAAAGCCCGATTCGCTGCTGGCTTCCCAATCGAGACCCGAATAAACCCATTGGCAAATCCATTCAGGTTCATGGGACGAATAATGATCCCGCGTTGGAGCAGAAAATCATCCACCGCCATTAACGATCGATTGGTGTTCATCAAAATAAAATTAGCATGAGTTTGCTGAAAATCAAAACCGAGTCGTTTCAAATGGCGATACAAATATTGCTTCCCTTTTTCATTGACTTCGATGGTTCGTTGCAGATGTTCGTCATCATCCAGCGCTGCCTCTGCTGCCACCAATGCCAGCGAGTTCACATTAAAAACTTCCCTGACTCGATTAACATCGGCAATGGTGCTGGGATGACCGATCAAATATCCGATTCGCAAGCCAGATAATCCATAGCCTTTGGACAGGGTGCGAAGAAACAACACATTTTTCCGATCAGGCAAAACGTCATGATAATCCAGACAATCCTGTTCATCGATAAATTCACGATAGGCTTCATCGAGCACCAACACCACGTGCTCGGGCAAATTATCAAGAATGAATTGTTGTTCCGCCCGACTCAATTTGCATCCGACAGGATTGCTCGGCGTGTCGAAGAAAATCAGCTTTGTTTTCAGTGAGATGCGATTTAAAATTGCATGATAATCGTGCTGGTAATTTTTCATTTCGATGTTGATAACATTACCAAGAACTCGCTTAGCCGAAAGCGCATATTTGGGAAATGTGGGATAACTCAACAAAACTTCATCACCAGGATCGATCAATGCCAGTGCGATCAGATCGATAATCTCAGCGCCACCATTGCCAATTAAAAAATGATCAGGTGAAAGATTGAGCTTCCCGGCTAATTTTTTCTTCATACGATTGGCATCGGGATCAGGGTATCGGTGGATATGTTTGAGAAATTGTTTGATCGCTTTCACAGCTTTGGGCGAAGGTCCCAGCGGATTTTCATTGGAGGCGAGCTTATAGATTTTTGAATTCCCATATTCCTTTTGAATCGATTCGACTGATCTGCCGGGAATGTAGGGTGGGATCTGAAATAATATTTTTCTTAAATATTGAGACATAATCAGAAATTATTCAGTTCTAAAAATAAACGTGACATGAGCGATTTTGTTAGCAAGTATTCAATTAATAAATACTTTCGCTACGCATTTTTTGCTGAATAATTTAGCATTGTTTTAGAATTGTTTTTGGTTAAATTTTGGAATGATTTCAGAATCAATATTTTCAATGCGTGAATTTTGGTCTCTCCCAATGTGTACTCTTTATCAATATCTTTCATTTTAACAATGATTTGATTTGGCATTCTTTTGCTCCTTTGGTTTTTCTGTCAGAGAAAGTCAGATGGAGTCCACTTCCAAAGTGGACTCCATCTTTCTAAAATTTTTTGAATAATAACAAACAAATATGCCATGGAATGGAATAAGAGTGGGATGAAGCAATGATATTTGGAGATAAAATGAAATAGTTATTAGAGGAGAAAATGTGGAGTTCGTTAAGGTAAGAATTCTTAGCTTGAAGTGATAACGCAAACGTTAACCTGCAAAACCGCTTACACTAAACTTGATACAACGGACCAATCATCAAATCTCGCCACTTAACTTCAATGGAAACATAGCAGCTTTGTCAGGTTAAACATTTTGTTAGGGAGCGTTTTTTGGTATTTCAAAAGTCTTCCCCGTTGCCCTCTTAAGAGACTCGCGTGTTTTCTGAAGAGTTTCCGGGAAATGTTTCCATGTCTCCAG
>JALOPY010000571.1 GCA_025453735.1 bacterium
AAACTGTTTTCAGAAGCACATTTTTAGCTGATGTGCCTTTCAGTAATTCACTTTTTGAAGCCTGAAAATACGATTGGCTACTATTGGCAGCAATCTCCAATGGCAACTCCTTTTGCCAGATTATGCGTCCCGCAAAATCCATCATTTTTAATTTGAGCTGAGCCTTAACTGACTGCAACTGATCCGAAACGATAAAAATCTGCAACACATCATTTTTGAGGATGGGCGAAATCAATATTTCTTCATAAGCCCTTCTGGCGAAATAATGCAGCGCCTTCCAGCGTCCGTAATAATCGGTGCTGGACCAGGAGGCGACGGGCCAGCAATCGTTCAACTGCCAGTAGAGCGAGCCCATGCAATACGGCATTTTGCGGCGATGCGCTTCGATGGCGGATTTGATCCCTTCGGCTTGCAACACCTGACCAACGTACAATAACGACTCGAAATCCTTTGGATCACGATAATACATATCCATATATTCTTTGATGCGTCGATTGCCAATGCCGCTCCGCTGGTGCGCCGCCATCACTTCGGAATCGATGTCCCAATCCTCTGGCAGCGTGTAGCTTTTAATCGTTTTCAATTCGGGAAATGATTGAAAGCCGTACTCGCTCATGAAGCGACCGATTTTGAGCTGGAAATTTTCAAACGGCTCCCTGCCATGCCACACACCCCAATAATGAATATCGCCCGACGTGCTTTCATACGACGCCCGTTTATTCCAATCAGCTAACGGCGATGAAGGCCAATAGAAAATTTTTGGATCGAATTCAGCAACGATCTGGGGGAGCAGACGATGGAAAATATTTTCATAATCGTTCCATAATTTTTTTCTGATGTCTTCTGAAAATCGCTCCTTCCAACCCCAGCCGCCAGGCGTATCCTGGGACCAGGCGACGTCGATTTCGTTGTTGCCACACCAGAGCGCCAGGCAGGGATGATTCCGCAATCGCTTTACAGTTTGAATGGCTTCGGCTTTGACATTTTCTAAAAACGCTTCGTCGCCAGGATACATAGAACAGGCGAACATGAAATCGTGCCAGATCATAATGCCGTACCGATCACACAGATCATAAAAAATATCGTTTTCATAAATGCCGCCGCCCCAGACACGGAGCATATTCATATTGGCGTCAGCAGCGGATTTGATCACCTGTTCGTATCGCTCATTCGTCACCCGAGGCAGAAAATTATCATTGGGAATATAGTTCGCCCCTTTGGCAAACACGGGCACACCATTCAGTTCAAAATAAAAGCTGGTTCCGACGTCATCTTTTTGCTGAACAACTTTTAAAGTGCGGATTCCAAATTGAGTCGTTTGCTCGTCATAAATTGAATCGCCAATTTTCAGTTGAGCCAGCAGTGTATAAAGATGCGGCTCGCCGATGCCATTGCACCACCACAATTGAGGATTTTCTATTTCAAAATCAACCACGACATTATTCATGCCTCTGGTTAGCTTGATTGGCTTTTCTGCTTTGATTTTCTCCAGATGGGTTAAAAGCAGGGCGGAATAGTCTGCTGTCGATTCGATTTCAAACACGGCTGAAATTGCTGCTGTTTTTTGGGAGACAGATTTCTGGACGATCTGAATGTTTTCAATTCGAGCTTTATCCCACGCTTGGAGATAGATCGATCGCCAGATGCCAGAAGTAACAAATCGAGGACCCCAATCCCAGCCATAATGATAGCCCGCCTTGCGGGCAAAGACGCTGATTTTTTTATCGCCCAAGCCACCATTCTCAGATTGATCATTCACCGCTGGCAATTGATAGCCTAAATTTTCCAGTTTCGGCAGATCGATTTTGATGGGCGAGTGAAAATAAATTCTCAATTCATTCGCACCAGGTTTCAGCAATCGCCTGCAATCAGCCGTCCATTCACGAAACATATTATTGGCTGAAAGCAGCTTCTCGTCATTCAAATAAACATCTGCATAAGTGTCCAGTCCTTTGAAAACCAGCCTGATATTTTCTTTTGACAAAAGATTTTCATCGAGCTGAAAGGTGGCTTTATATTCCCAATCCACTTTATCGATCCACTGCTGATCCCGTTCGTTGCTGCGATAGAAGGGATCGCCAATTTTATTATTTTTGAATAAGTCGGTATGAACCGTTCCAGGAATTTCGGCAGGCAGCCATTCGTCGTTACCAACTTGATGAAATTGCCAGTTGTCATTTAACTTAATTATGGCACCATTCGTTTTCATAGCACTCCCTATGCTGAAATTAATTTTAAAAAACAATAAAAATAAGAAAAAGAAAATGATTATTCTTTTCATCTTCTGCTCCTTAATATGGCTGATATTGATAAGTGAGGATATCCGCTCTTTTTCGATGCGGCTCTCGATAATTCAGATCGGCATTTTCCCACCAGATATTCTGTAATAATAAATTTTGTTCCATTTTGTTCTCCATACTGAACAAACTTGTTACATTTTTATTCAATTGACTGAATAAAATAATAACATTTCTGTTCCGTTGCAAGCAAAATTCTCAATGAATCGGAATAGGTCAGTTACGGTTTGGATGACCAAAACAGCATTCCTGAACCTTTGAGGTTTGGGAATGCTTGCCTATTAGAAATAGCTCAAGCGTGAAGAATCTGATCAATCTGCGTTAATTCATCGCTGGTGAAAATCAGTCCATCCAGCGCCAATAAATTATCCTGTAACTGCTCGGCACGACTGACGCCAATCAACACCGAAGTCACCCGCTTATCCCGCAGCACCCAGGCAATCGCCATCTGCGCCAGACTCTGTCCTCGTTCTAAAGCCATCAGGTTCAACGCCTGAATCTGATTTATTTTTTCTGGAGTGATGGCATCCTGCTGCAAAAAGCCATGCGGTTTTGCCGCTCGAGAATCATCAGGGATGCTTTTCAAATATCGATCAGTCAATAAACCCTGGGCCAGCGGCGAAAAAGCGATGCAGCCGATACCCTCATGTTCCAGTACATCCAGCAAACCATCTTCAATCCAGCGATTGAACATGGAATAGCTGGGCTGGTGAATC
>JALOPY010000572.1 GCA_025453735.1 bacterium
AATGTTTTAAAAAAAGTATATATTGAGCATTGCAGAAAAATTGCTAAGCGAATGCTTCTCATTCCTCAGTTTCATTGACTGTTAAGGAGGTGCGCCAATGGACATTGGAATATTCAAATTAATCACTTTTCTTATCGGTATTGGAGCCATTTATCCAATTCACAAACCTGCTGATGATCCAACTAAATTTTCACTCGCGGTACAAATGGGCGGAAGCGATTGTGATGTGTATGGTGGCTATCTTAAAACGATGGATTATTTATTTACTCCAGCTCTTAAAAGCCATAAATATACCACCTCGCTTTCAATCGGCACGATGAGATGCAAGAAATTCAAAAATTATGGACCCACGAGTTTTAGTGAACCGAGTCTGGAAAAATATAATGTGTTTTATGTTATGCTTCAAAGAGATGTCTATTATCAATATTTTGGCTACAAGTTAGGAACCATCTATATCAATGCAAAATGGCCTTATTCGGATTGGGATGATTCGCCACCGACTCATTTTTTTCCAATATTAGGTCTTAAAGTTGGAAATATGAAGAAGCTTTACCTGACAGCCGACTTCATGAGCGAACCCGTCCTTTCATCTTATTTCGATGTGTTCGAAAACGCAGCGTTGGGATTGACTTATAATTTAGGAAAAAATTTTTCAAAAATATGGATCGGGGTGGTTTATATTTTAGATTCAGAAGGCGATGAGATCAAGCCAGGCTGGACCGTTAAATCTGATATCAATTTGGCAAAACAGCTAAACCTGCAGGTATCGGGGATTTACAGCAATGAAAACAAAGGAGCTGGTTTTCAACTGGGGATAGCAAAAACATTTTGATAGATAAATACAATTGACAAGCAGCAGCTCACCAAAAAGAATATCCCATAGCCGAAGCATTGATCGAAACAGGTCAATTGATGCTGATCCCCTTAAAGGGTCATGTTAATGTTAACACAACGGTAAGATTTATAGTCAGACATAAACAACTAATATCTTCATCAAGATTTTGCAGATAGTTATTCGAGACTCGATACATTGAAAAATTTAATGATTCTCAGGATCAGGTGGTATTCCTTTTGACAGCAAAGATGGATGGTGAGATGCAAATTGATGATGATATACTCATTAAGGTTTAGAATTTCATACTGATTCCATCGCTCCAAGCGATGGAATCAGTTGCCCAGTATTGATATAACCATCAAAAGCTAATCCTTGCTGAGAATATCTCCTGTCTGTCTGAAAAATCAAAAAACCGACCGGTCGCCTATCTGGCAGCGTGCAATAAATCAAAGAAACTTCATCAATAATGAATCAGCATGGGACCAGTCAGCGTTCGTTTTCGGACAGGCGCAATTTTTATAATCCTCTTTCTCGTTTGCGCCATGTCAGGTCAATTCCACTGAAATCAAAAATATGCTTCGAAAAAGAAAACTATAAATACCAGTTGAAACTCTTATTATTTCAAAAGCAATAATTTTCCGATTCCCGTAAAATTGCCAGCTTCGATTCGATACAAATATATACCAGCGGCTACTTGCTGATCCTGCTTATTCCTTCCGTTCCATCTGGCGGTATAACTGCCTGGAGTTTTTTGCTCGTTCACCAGAATTGCAATCTCCTGACCGAATAAATTGTATAGGGCTAAGCGAACAAAAACCGGCACTGGAATGTCGTATCGAATTTCTGTAGCCGGATTAAATGGATTAGGAAAATTTTGCATGAGCCGGAACGTTTTCGGAAGAGCACCCTCAATTTGTAGCGCTTCGACACCCACCTGAATGTAATCCGCATAATAGTCCTCCACCTCGCCATCGATGGCAATGCCGACGACATACAATCCCGGCTCCGTGCTGAAACGGAAACGTGAGAATATCGGTGGCGGCACAGCGTCCGATGGAATGGGTACGGGCAGAAGAGATATGCCACCGGGAATAAATTTATCTTTGAAAATCTGCTCGTCCGGATCTGCCCAATTCCCATTGTTATTAAAATCCATCCAGGCGTTGAGATAACCTGAGCAGGATGCCTGCACCTCCACCGTCGTTGTTTGTCCGGCACTGATCGGTGCTGTAAATTTGATGCCATCCTCATCATCGAGGCCAGCGTTATCATCACCCGTTGCAGCATGATCCGGCTGTGCATTAACTTCGGTATCGATGAGCTGACCGAGATACACCTTTGGATTATAAATATGCAAAGCTCCATTCTGACCGAACAACGTTCGATAGCGCTCAGAAGGTGCATCTCCGAAATCGAATTCCATAAAATATTCGTTGGTGCCAAGGACAAATGCCATGTCCCAGCCTTCATCGATTGGCTCAGTCTGCAGGGCGATAGTACCCACTTTTGGCTCCACTGGATCATAGACATAAACGGCATCGTCGTGGAAGAAGTGGTAACGGGTTTTCCAGCCCCAGACAAATGAATCAGGCACTTCCTCATAAATTGCAGCAATGCTCAACCAGTAAATCGTGGAATCGCCTTCCTGATGGAACCATTGATCCTCAGGAATATTGAAATCATATCGGAAGCAGGTATCTGGTTTGTTCATATATTCCGGATGAAAATCATCGCCCACAGCTCGTTCTTCCAAGATTGATCGAGGCACGGTCCATTCCCAGATCATCTTGCCGGGATGGCTATATTCCCTATCCACACCTTTAGGCACATCAGTCCAGACGCCAATGTGGAATGCATGTGGCGCTATCGAGGGCGGAAATGCGCTATCCCAGTCCGCATAGGAACCCCACCAATGAATGGATGTCACGGGGCGGGGTGATTTGCAGAACCAGTCATCCACAACGAATGTTCCATTGTATAATGAACGAACATCCCAGCCCCTAAAATATGGCGTATATGGCATCTGCGGGTCTTCGTGCAGAAGCGGAATCTGTCGCCACTTCAAGGGTAAGCTTTCGCCAGCTTCATTGATGAACACTTCATAATCTTCCACTTCCCCGGCATGCCCGTAACCGGTAACCAGCACTCCCCTGTTTCGGCTCAATCGAAATCGCGCA
>JALOPY010000573.1 GCA_025453735.1 bacterium
ATTTATTATCCGAAGGATGAATCGCCGTTGAAAGCGAAGCTCTGCGTTGCAGGGAATCGGATGTTGTATGATTTCTGCCAGGAGTTCGATGTGCCGTTTAAACAGACGGGCAAATTAGTCATGGCGACAGAAGATTGGCAATTGGATTATCTTCGAGATGCTTTTCAGATCGCACAAGAAAATGGAGTTTCTGGAGCAAAAATTATTTCGGCTGAAGCAGCGAAGCAGATGGAGCCAAATATTCACTGCATTCAGGCAGCCTATTTTCCGACCTCAGGCATTGTCGAACCAACCCAGTTAGTTCATCGATTGGTTACATTGGCGTCCCAGAACGATGTTTATTTTTTAACTCAAACCGAAGTCATCGACATCAAACCAAAACAAAGTTATTTTGAGATCACCACCAAATCCGGGAATAAAATCGAGTTGTTTGAAACAGAAATCTTGATCAATTCTGCGGGATTGTATTCCGATGAAATCGCTAGAAAGGTCAATCCTGATTGTCCGCTTGAGATATTTCCTGTTCGGGGTGAAATGGCAAAATTTTATAAATCCAGACGGCAAGAAATTTTTCATGTGGGAATGAATCTCTATCCTGTTCCTCATCCATTGGATGCCAGTGGGAAAAAATTAATTCTTCCGTTTAATGATTTTCAAAAATTATTCAAAGCCAACAAAGTGCTAAAAACAGTTGGCGTGCATCTGACGCCGACATTTGATGCGATCGATGGGAACTATGAAATTGGGAATACAGTGACGATAGGACCTGCGACAAAAACAGTTTCCGATAAAGAAGACTATAGCCATGATTTATATTTGCCAGAATATTATTTTGAGCTGGTGCATCCCTTCTTTCCAAATTTAAAAATCGAGGATATTTCTTTGCATCAAACCGGGATTCAAGCGAAATTAAAGAACCAGTTTGATTGGGTGATCGAGCCTGATAAGAAACATCCGAGATGTATTCAATTGATTGGGATTGATTCGCCTGGATTGACGGGGTGTCTGGTGATAGGGAGGTATGTTGATGAATTATTGGCCGAGGTTTAAAGCTTTTAATCTCCAATAATTTGATTGGTGATCGCTGGTGGCAAATATTTAAGGTCGATTGAAAATTGGATATAACGAAGCAAAATTTGGAATGTGAAAAAAAAAATTGCTTGACAAACGGCACTGTTTTAATTATATTGATTCACGCCCATGATAAGGCAAAAAATCGATGAAGGAACAACGCTAAAAACACATCCAGCGTTGCGTTTCATATCCGAATCACGTCAGATCATATTTTAATAACCAGGAAAACTATTCGTAAGGAATTTTTCAAATGCCTGTATTGACGATCGACCCAGAAAAAATCTATGAGTTAGTAGATCAATTAGATAGCAACAATAAATTGGAAATCTTTCGAAGGTTGAAGCCACAGATTTTATCAAAGAGATGGCTGACTCTTTTTGCACGGATTGATAAACGAAAAGCAATTTTCCCAATCACTGAAGAGGAAATTGATAATGAGGTCGAATGTGCAAGAGAAGAGATTGCCTCGCATCGTGGCTGATACGAATGTTTTAGTGAGCGCCTTGCTTGGAAAGAAGCTCCGAATTTTTTTAGAAAAATTAAGCGAAGATAAATTTGAATTATTTTTTTCAGAGGCGACCTTCGAAGAATTATTCGCGGCTTTAACTCGCGAGAAATTTGCGGACTATCTATCAAAAAATGACATTCAAGAATTTAGAGAATTGCTGAGTTATCATTCACAACTCGTTACAACAACAGAAACAATATCCGTATGTCGAGATCCAAAAGACAATATCTTTCTCGAATGTGCGATGGAAGCAGCAGTCGATTATCTTGTTTCTGGCGACCAGGATTTGCTCGTGCTTCGGTCATATCGTAGCATTCCGATTGTTACACCTATTGAGTTTTTAACTACGATCGATTAAGCGAATCATTTGTTACCTCACTTGTGGCTATTTAGATCAAGCTAAAAAAATAATCGCCACACCCGCCACCGCAAATACCGTTCCCACTATTGTCCGCCAGCTATGGCTTTCTTTGAAAATCCAAAATGTCAATGGTAGCAGAAAAATTGGCGTTAACGCCATCAGCGTCGAAGCGATGCCGATGTGTGAAAATTTGATAGCAATCATCGACAGCCAGATGCCAAGAAACGGACCGAAGACCGATCCACCAATAATCGTCCAGCGAGCTTTTTTATTGCGCCAGAAACGAAAGTTAGAAATTGTTTTCCCTTGAAATACAGCAATGATCCAGAAAATTGCCGTCGCTGTAATGACCCGAATCAGATTGGCGGACAGAGCCGGGAAATCGCCGCCCAATCCTTTTTTGGCAGTGATCAGGGCAAACGCCTGTCCCAAAGCGCCGCCGAAGGCAAACAGAATTCCGATCAAATAATTTTTAGAATCAGCTTGATTGTTCCGATTGTTCCGCTCCAAAATAACCCAGACAATTCCACTGACAGTCAAAATGATGGCAATGATTTCAACGACGGTCAAAATTTCCTTCAAAAACAGCCACGCCAGAATTGTGGACATAATCGGCACCAGCGACATAAGCAGCATGGATAATCTGGCGCCGATGAGGACGAATGCCTGGAATAAAAAGCCATCGCCAATCACCAGTCCGATGAAGCCTGAAAGCGCCAGCCATTCCCAGCGATAGGATTCAGCATGAATCGGAAGCAAGCTTCCATATAGCAATAAGTGAGTCATTAAAAGATAGCAACTGGCAAACAGCAGCCGGGTTCGGTTGACGATCATCGACCCAACTTCTTTACCTGCGATGGTAAAGAACATTGAAGTGAACGACCATGCCACTGATGTCGTCAGTGCAGCGATTTCGCCGATAAATTTGTCCATGTTTTTAAAGGATTGATACCTTGATAGTTTTATTTTTGATTTAAAGATTGGTAATATAATTATCGCAATTGTGAAAAGCAATTATTTTGTTTAGCCTGGCAGGATATTATTTTTCGTTATTGACTAGGATTGTGG
>JALOPY010000043.1 GCA_025453735.1 bacterium
GGCGCCGCGAGTGTATCCACTGGCGATGATTCGGAACGATAGATGCTGTAATATTCGAAATCAAGGTCATCGTTCTGGGACCAATTCAGTCGCAACGTGGTGCTATCCATGACAGCCGGCTGGGTCAGAATGACGGCTGTTGGTGGTTGATTGGCGTTTGTTTTTCCTTTTTCTGTGTTGCTGCCTGTTGCTTTTCCGCCCGTATCGAAAACATAGACGCGATAGTTATATTCGGTGTTTTCTTTCAGATTCGTGTCTTCATAATTGGTGGTCGCCTGGCTATAAAAAATATTGACCAGAAAGGAAGTTGAGTCCACCTTTTGCGGCGCTTCGGAACGATAGATGCGATAGCTGGCAAAGTCATTATCCGCATTTTTCGACCAGGTTAAATATAATGAATTTAGCTTATCCCCTACCGGTGATGGCGGAAGCAGAGATACTGGAGCAGGCGGTTCATTCACATTTGTTTTGCCTTTTTCCGTGTTACTGCCAGTCGCTTTGCCATCACTATCAAAAACATAGATACGATAGTTGTATTCGGTGTTCTCTTTCAAGTTGGTGTCTTCATAATTTGTCGTACTCTGGTTATAAATCATCCCAACCAGGAACGACGCTGAGTCAACTTTTTGCGGCGCCAGGGTTCGATAGATGCGATAGCTGGCAAAGTCCTTATCCACATTTTTCGACCATGTTAGCGATAATGAAGTCAATGAATTTCCAACCGGTGAGGGCGGGAGCAGTGTGACCGGGACGGGTGGCTCATTGGCGTTCGTCTTTCCCTTTGCCGTATTGCTTCCTGCAGATTTTCCGCCTTCATCAAAAACATAGACACGATAATTATACTCAGTGCCTTCCGTTAAATTTTTGTTTTCGTAACTCGTGGTATTCTGATTGTAGATAATTTCGACGAGAAACGAGGATGAGTCCACATGCTGCGGCGTTTCGGTTCGATAGATGCGATAGCTTTTGAAATCCTCGTCTGCATTCTTTGACCAACTTAAGGTCAATGACGTCGTCGAATTTTCCACGGGCGTCGGTGCTAACAGGGTGACCGCGGTTGGCGACTCATTGACATTTGTCCGTCCTTTTTCCTTGTTGCTGCCAGCAGATTTGCCGTCTGTATCAAAGACATAGATTTGGTAATTATATTCGGTATCTTCTTTCAGCCCGGTGTCTTCATAATTGACAATATTCTGATCATAGATAATTTCAGCGACAAAGGAGGTCGAATCCACTGCGTTTGGCGCGGTGGCGCGATAAATTCGGTAGCTTTCAAAATCATCATCCTGATTTTTGGACCAGGTCAGGGTCAAGGAAGTCAATGAATTTTCAACTGCGGTCGGCGGCAGCAAAATTACAGGGGTAGGTTTTTCATTATCCAGATCTAATTTGCCCATCACTTCATTGCTGCCCTTTGCCTTGCCAAATTTGTCAAACACGAAGACACGATAATAGTAATTCGTATTGTCTTTAACATCGGAATCGGTATGATTGGTGGTTACCCTGTTTTGAATCGTGGCGATCAAAGTTGAAGCTGCTGATGTATCAACACCAGACGATGTTTTTCGATACAGCCGATAACTGGCGAAATCATTATCCGCGGCTGGCGACCAATACAATTCCAGTGATTTTTTATCAGACCCGGTGATCGCTGGCGGATAGAGGGTGACAGCAAGCGGATCCTGTTGGATGGTAACCCGCCCGGGTGCTGTTACATCCTGGGCCTGGTTACTGACCCGGTCTTTAAAATGGCCGGTGACGATGGCGCTCATAACCTTGAGTCCCAATGGGATCGTGTAATCGACCTCATAGGTCCCGTTATTTGCCTTGGCATCGCCGTTCGTCCCATCATCATAAAGTTTAATGCCACGAACAGCATCACTAATATCAATCGTTGCTTCACCATTCGCTTCACCAGAGGTCAGCTTAAAATGAATAACCTGTCCCGGGACTTTGGTTTTGGCATTGGTGTTTTCTGTAACCTCACTAATTGTAGCTTTGGTATCTAAGATAATTTTATCAAATAGGTGCGAAGGCGTATTGTTGCCGTTGTTATCCCGAAATTTAACATACACATATTTTTCTCCGTCGCCCGGGGATAATTGCCAGATTTTCCGCGAGACATAATTTTCCCAGGTGGAATTTGTAAACAGCGAATCGCTGGCAATCGACATGTAACCGGTCCCCAATGGCGCAGTCAAGCTCAAAGTAACTGTTGTTTTATTTATATATTCGTCCCCATTTTCGATGATCACGGCAAAAAGATTTGGAATGGCTGAAATAACCGGTGATCGCTTCCCCTCGTAGCCTTTATTGTTTAACGCTGAAATTTGATAATAATAAATATAACCATTTTTCACGTCGGTATCGGTGAATTGCCTGGTAAACGTCGAATCTGTCAGTTGCATTTTCGCTTGAACTGAATCTTTCCGATAGATATGATAACAGCGAATATTTTTGGCGCTAGTCATATCCCATACCAGGAAAATTTTTCCATCATCCACCATCGCCTGGATCTGGATTGGGGCGCCAGGGAAATTTTCCTCTTCCGGCGCTACGATCGTTTTATGCTCTTTATCACAATTCATTATGAAAAAAGCGACAAGCAGCAACTGTATGATCAACTTGCTGGACGATAAAACACACGCCTGGATTATATCGTGAAATCCTGGAAATGCTCGCCTGTTTTTAAGTAACATATCGCTGTGCATGGAAGTACTCCGTAATATAATTGGTCAACTTTTTTTAAGAGCAACCATTATTATTTTCATTAAAATGGAACTGTTAGCGACAAAGCAATTTTCTCACCTTGAAACGTCGCTGAAAAATTTGGCGTCGATCGATTGAATACAGCATTCTCAAAAGATGGGAAAAAAAGGATCGAATCCAGAAAATTGTAAAGCCACAAGCTGCCTGTTACTATCAGCCAGGTTTGTCGTCGTTCAAAAACGTCATCTGCCTTGCTTACCTTTTGCTCAACGATCTTCCTATATTCCTGTTCCAGTTGATAATCAGTAATATTATCTTTATAATTATCATACGCTTTTTCATAGTCATTCAGCGCTTTATTATAATCCAGGTGCGCTTTCAGCGTGCCGATTCCCGTCCCCAGTGCAACCAGGCTCATCAAAATCCCCGATGTTTTCCGCTCAGAATAAATCTGTCCCCATCCTGGAAATACGAACGAACGCAAGCCCGCTTTGATCGGCGTTTTCGGCGCCAACGTGATTTTCATGACGCCATTTTCAGTTCCTTTAAAGAAGTATTGCAGTTTTTGCTTTTCAAAACCGGATTTCACTGCCAGGATTTTATAGCTGCCAATCATTTTAGGACGAAGCTTGAGAGGAGCGACTCCGACAAAGCTATTCTCCCCTTCAAAATAGAGCATCGCGCCGGGGGGATCGGATTTAATAATGACAGCTTTTTTATCCACATCCTGAGCGTGCAGAATCACTGTTGTTATTATCATTTGCATGACTATGGAACATGCGATGAACAAGGCTTTGGATTTTTGCTTCATTCGCTTTTCACCTGCTTTATTGATTCGCCTAATGCCAAATTTAGCATCGAAACTATACTCGTTACAGGTAAGAATTTCATACAGTGCTGTCATTGCAAGTGCAGCGAAGTCGCAGATGACATATGACATACTGAAAAATTAATCCGTAACGAATATAGCTATGCGAAATATTCGTCGTATCAGATTTTTTTTTATATTTTGATCTTTCCGAGCACCGATTTGAACAGAGTAATAACCATAATCTTGAAATATGACTTTAAATTCCCATTCTGGCAATATTCAAGATCATAGTGGAGTTTTTCCTTTACACTTTCAAACGACACATCATAACCTGTCTTAATCTGGGCTAAGCCTGTTAAGCCTGGCTTTACATTCAGCCTTTCTGAGTAACGAGGGATTTTAACAGCCAATTGATCGACGAAAAACGGGCGTTCAGGCCTGGGTCCTACGAAACTCATATCTCCTTTTATAATATTAAACAATTGCGGCAGCTCATCAAGATGCGTGCGTCGCAGTAAACTGCCGACCGTTGTGATCCGTGGGTCGTTATCAGATGCCCATACCGGACCGCATTTCTTTTCCGCATCTTCCCGCATGGTTCGAAATTTGTAGATATTGAATGGCTTGCCATAAAAACCAATTGTTCGCCGATCGCCATTTCGCTGGTTCGCCGAAGTCGCCACACTTAAGCTGCGGCGATTTTGTCTTCTTCGGTTATGCCCGACTCTCAATTGAGAATAAAAAACCGGTCCCCTCGAATCCAGCTTGATCAATATTGGCAAAATCAAAAAGAATATTGCGCTTAACAATAAGATAATTATAGCAAGCAAAATATCTAAGCCCCTTTTTAGATAAGCGTTCACGCTTCGAAGCGACGATCCTTGAAGCGCGACTTCAAATATTCTTTTTGGCGCTGCAACATAAAGTAATAATGAAAAAATTAAAATGATTGGCGAAACAATCCATCTCCACAGATGGACATTTAGCCAGGTGCTAATTTTATTGACGGCAGATGCGTTGATTTCTTCTAACCATGCTTCGCCATCCAAAAAATCATTGACTGTTATCGCATCAGTATTATTCACAAAATACTTTCTCGAATAGTATTTCGTCTTATTCCGTTGTTTCAGATCAAAATTGCTCATATCTCCCCCTATAAAATTGCTATTAGATTTTAATTTGTTCACGTCAGGTCAAACTATAGCATTAAGGGACACCCAAAACATACCATTAAAACATAGTTGTATGATTTTGATTGTGTTTCGCTGCTACGAATTTATCGGCAGCCATGATTGAAATTGGACTAACCAATAATTTATGTGGAGTCATCAAATAGAAGAATTTGAGAATTCTGAACTTTTCCTGACCTAATCTGATGGATGGACGAATACCGTGATCGTTATATGTCTGCCTGCCTTATCATTCCTGCGCCGTTTGAGAATTTGATGGCTCCCCCGTTTGAGCTATAAAATTTTATATTGGCACAAAATATTTACTCAGAAAGGTGATGAGCCAATGTCGTTTAGTACTCTGCATTTGCTTTGACCTTCTCCTTATCTCGCTATTTTGGATTCATTAAATTTTAATATGTATCTAATCAATACTAATGTATAATTTTGATACATTTTAATCTATCTAATTATAACTATTTAATATATTTCATTTTCAGATGTAAAATAAGTTTACACTTAAAGTCACGTGTCAAGTTTTTAATTAAAATTGATTTTATTATATCTATAAAATTTATATTATTTCAAACTTTTTATATTTATATAGTTAAATATCTTATTATAATTATCACTTCCCCTCAAAGAGCAAAGAATCAAAATTGACATCACTAAATTAGTTTCAACAATGATGCCATTTTGTTTATTATTGCTGAAAGATTACGAAATCGGGAGAGAATTACTACGCCTTGAAATCATGATACCATTTGAAGGTGCGCTTAAAATTGGAAGGTTCGCGGTGAGAAGAATTATCATATTTGTAAAGTACATCGCCATGCCAGGACATGCCAGGACATGGATGAAAATCGACCACAAATTTTGGACTATGAAGAACATAGCTTCGCAGATCGAAGATGCGCCGTTTTCTTGGAGCATCGAAGATGAGTCGTTTTTTTGGAGCTTCGAAGATACGCCATTTTTTGGGAGTATTGATGCATGAAGCAATTCCCCTACAATGAGAAGCGAAGGAAGCGGACTTTATATGGAGTCTTATAATCGCCCAATAATATCTCCAAAAAATTCTCCTTGAGTCTCTGTTAGCTCAGTAACTCCTTGTAAGTTTTGCAATAATATTTTTTACGCAACCTTAGAAATTCCGATACAGTTAATTAAGGATTGTGAATTAATTGAGTTGCTTATCAGTTAAAACATTCTTGCCTTGCTATAAGCAAAAGGATCGTTCGCAAATGGGATAGGTATTTAATTCACGTCCTAAAGTTATTCATTTGATAAAGCGATCTTGCCTTTCTTTGAGCAAGGATCATTCGTAAATGAGACAGTGATTTAATTCATGTCCCTTCGCAGATTGAACAGTTTAGTTTTTCCATGCTTGCTGTAAATGCTGGCGCAAGATTTTTAACATGACTGCCACTTCCGAAAATGGAAAGCCTTCCAGCACGTGACGACAATTAGATATTCCTCTGATTACGAATCCTTTTGAAAGGATGGATCATCAATTTCATCAAATTGGGTGCCAATATCAACGCCATGGATTTTCCCATTAATTTTTATGCTCAAAATGACTGATTTTTGCAGGAGCTCTAATTTTTCATTGATAATTTTCAACAGTTTTGCCAGCTCAGATAATCTTTCGATCATATAATTTTCCATTTCTTTCTCCATTAGAAAATAAGTGTTGACAAATTACATTTAATTTATTATTATTAACCACTGTATTTTGGAAACGGTAACAATATAACAATAATATGTTAAATTGTCAAGTATTTTTTTATTATACAAACAATTATTTATTACAATGAGACTAGAAATTGGAAAACGATTAAAGCTAATCCGAAATAAAAAAGGCATCACTCAATCGGAATTAGGAGAAAAGCTGGGGATACAATTTCAGCATGTCAGCAAATACGAGCGAGGCGAGACTGTTCCGACCTGGGAAAATCTGATTAAATTGACCGAGATTTTTGACGTGAACATCAATTGGTTTCTGACCGGAAAAGGAAAAATGTTCCTTTCGCCTGTCACATATTCCAATGAGAAGGATGGTCCACTTTCGCTGGTACATGATAATGATTCAGACGAGCAACTTGAGGAAATTATTGAGGAGCTTCGCAATGATGCTGAGCTGAAAGATCTGATTTATGATTATGTTCAAAATTATCGAAAACTTCGCGTAACGACCTCTAAGCTCCAGGGGAGAATCGATCAGATGAAGCAAAAATTGTAGCTAATAATAAGTTACTTTCACCATTTTTTTAAATTGATCGAATTTCAGCCGATCCCGATTGTAATCATCGATAAACTTCTTCTGCACCCGCAAAATGCTTTTTGAATAATTTTCCTTAATTGGAATGCTTTTATAGTTGATCGCGATTTCAACCCATTCATCGGGCTGCAGAGTTTTTAGATTGTGACCATAATTAGACATCACCTGGATTAATTTTTGTTCGACTTTTTCTAAATTCTTCGCACTTTTTGCAGTCTCATCTGGCGCCGGAGCGGTTATTGAAAAAGAACGTTCCTTCCCCTTTCGAAAAGCATCGGAATAAATCGTGAACAGATTCGAGCCAAATGAAACATCTGTGAAGAAAATGACCCCATATCCATTGAAATAAATCCCTTTCACATTGCCAGCAAGGTCGAAATCCATCTTTTGATCAGAATGTTCTAAGGAAGTCTGGATGACTCTCGAAAAAATTGAGATGTCTTCATCTTGTGATTTTTTCTCATCAAAATCCACTTTTTTTTCAAACTCCGACAGCGTGATGCTGCCTTTTCGCATGTTAGCTATTTCTCGAATTGGAACCGAAGCGATCAATTTGTGAGTCGAAAAATCAACGGCGCTTGTTATCGAAGGAACAAAGCCATTGAAATCGACGATCACTGCCACTTTTTCATCGGGATGCAAATCACTTAGTGCAGTTGTCCACGAGCTAAGAAATTTAACAATAGACTTTTTCAGCTTTTCAATATCTTTCTCGATTTCATCTGTTAGCTGTTTTTCTTCCTTTTCTTCATCAATGACAATCAGATTATTCTCTTTGATCTGAAAGCGTTGATTTATCCCAAATGAAATGAAACCTCGATTCAGAAACGAATAGCTCACATCAAAGATGACCCCGTAATTCGCCAGGTAATATCCCCTGGTATTGGAGCTAAAAAAAGGCAAATTCCCACGCTCCGGCGAAATTAATTTGTCCAACACGATCTCCATAATTTCAATATCATTGGCGAGATCCTGCCCGGGCAGATTGGGTTGCGAATAGACAAAATTGCCCGGCGATAAAATACCAGAACATACCAGTATCACCCCTATTATGTTAAAAATTTTCATCATTCACTCCTGATTTGTAAAATTCAAAATCACTCCTTTTTAGTAATACGCTTAGCGCACTAAAGTGCAATTATTTTTCACAAGGAGACACGGAGATCACAGAGTAAACACGGAGAAAAAACTTTTCCGTGAACATCCGTTTGCTCTGTGCCTCATTGTTAAAGAATCATCCTTTTCAAATCCGAAAACCAATTCGCTTTATGTATATTATCTTTCCTGTGCATTGATCAACTGAATCAATTCGTTCAGCGAGCGACCGGTCTGCTGGATTTGACGATTGGTGTTTTGCTCAATATTGTTCAATCCATAGCCGACCAGGTTCAAATCTTCAACCCGCTGGCGCTCAAAATCCTGTCGCAGTTGCAATACTGCAGTAGCAATCGCTTTTTGCTGTCGTGCTTCACTTTGCTGAAGCAGTGTGCTCATTAGATAATAATTTTCCTGTTGCAGTTTTTCGACGACTTGTTTGGTCGATAAATCGTCCGGGGAAGTCTGTTGCGCAGGTTTTGAAAATAATCCCAGGCTCATTTTAAACTCGCCCTGGCGATATGAAATTTGGGTATTGGCAATGGCTAAGACAAGAAAGCAACCGACCGCCGCGAAAACTAACCCGGACGCGATCCTTTTCGGTTGTGGCAGCAGACCCGCGATGTGATTTTTCAATCGAGCTAACCACGACACTTTTTCAGTCACCATGATCACATTGAAGTCCGGATCAATGTCCTCCCATTGCTGCAAAATGTTCGATGTTTTTTTCAAGCCATCAAATTCCAGCTGACAGGATTGACACCGGGCAAGGTGGGCGAGCAACAGCCTTCGGTTGTCTTCGGAAATCTCATCGTAAAGATAATCCATGAACAACGGTTTAAGATCATTACATTTCATAGTTCAACACCTCCTCGGTAATCTGCCATTGTTCAAAAATTTTTCTCAGTCCATTCAAACCGTAATACATGCGGGATTTTATAGTATTCAGAGGCTGGTTGAGCGCCTCGGCAATTTCTCGAAATTTTAATCCCTGGTATTCCTTCATAATAATCACCACTCGTTGTTCCTCGGGCAATTGCTGCAACGCTTTCTGGACGATGCTGCCGATCTGCTTCTGGTTCAACCTTGTCTCAGGTGATGCGTCAATTGATTCGTGAAGCTCGTCGGGCAGACGGTGTCCATCATTCTCATTATTATCCTGAATCAGATCGAGCGATATGAAATTTCGATGGCTCATTTTCTTGATCTCGTCCCTGCATAAGTTGGCAGCAATCTGGTAAATCCATGACGAAAACTTAGATGGATCACGCAATTTTGCCAGGTTTTTATAGACACGAATAAAAGTTTTTTGCGTCACATCCCTCGAAAGCTCTTTATTGCCCAGGTAGCGCAAGATAAAATTATACAACGGTTTTTCCCAACGCCAGACCAGAGCATTGAATCTGGATCGATCACCATTCAGGATGTGAGTAATCAATTGCGTGTCGGTCATAGGTTCCTGTCGTCAATTCTTTTGGTTTGTCAACTAATTAGACTCTCTTGTGCAGAAAAAAGTTTTGTCAGTAGCTTGAATTTTTAATTTGACCTTTTCGCTCACCTTTACTACTCGAAACAAAACCAATAAAGGCAGCTCAAAATTATTATTGGTCTATGTTATATTCAAAACGAAGTGGTTTTCGGATTTTAACCCTTCCGAATGCTTAAAACCTTCGGAAGGGTATCCATATGGCAAGATTTTTTTTGTTTGTAATTTTGAATTTGAAATTTGGAAATTATTTGGAATTTGGCTATTTGGAACTTGAAATTTGCAGCTTGCTGCGCTATGCGTTCTGTCCCATACTACTTCACTTCCAGATAATCCCTATCCGGCAATTTCGGAAATGACGCATGTGGTTCCTTCTGATACCAGAACGCTACCGAAGCGATATCATCCTGCAACGGCAAATACCTGCCGCCAGACATCCAGCCCAATGCCTGCATCGTCACCTTTAAATCCTTTTCAAAACGAACGGGATCCATGATGTGCCAGCGGTAGAGACCAAATCGCTGCTGGGAGTTCCAGAGTCCATCGGGTTTCAAAACCTGCGGCATGCCCGCATAAGGCGTGGTGTACTCATAATATTGATCATCCGCCACGAAACCATAAGAGCCGCAGAAGTAATCTTCAGTGCCGGTGCCACAAATGGTTGGAAATTCTTTGTCGCCATCGATGAAAAATTTAATC
>JALOPY010000574.1 GCA_025453735.1 bacterium
AGAAATAATGGTGGTGGAAAGAACCAGAATCGTCGAAGTGATGAATGAAATAGAATTAGGAATGACCGGAATCATCGATGATGAAACCGCGCAACAAGCCGGAAAGCTGATGGGGGTTCAATATATTTTGATGGGACACTGGCAGAAATTCGGCAGACAATTTCGAGTCAATGCCCGATTGGTTGAAGTTGAAACGGGCAATATCGTGGTATCCATCAAAGAAACTGGAAATGAGGACAATGTGTTCGATTTGCAAGATAGCATCAGTGAACAAATCCTATCCAATCTTCAAATTACCATTTCTGAATCGGATAAAACAAAAATCCGCAAGCGGGAAACCGTCTCCATTGAAGCCTATAAAGAGTTCAGCCGTGGCTTGGCGGAATATGATAAAGGCAATGCAACAGAGACGAGCTACCACATGCAAAAAGCATTGGAATATGATCCCGACTACGCGAAGCCAAAAGAATATATCTGGGTGTCAGCAGGGGCTAAACCGGGTCGATTAGAAAAAGCGATCGGCTTCGATAAAGCCGAAACAAAAGGCGGATTTACGTTCAAACAAGTAGCGATCGGCGCCATTAGCCTGGGGGGAGTCGCCTACCTGGCGACGTCTGTCGGTGAAAATAAGCCGGTAACTGATAAAGACAAGCAGACGAGAAATAACATCGTTATCGGTTGTGCGGCATTTGGAGCCTTAACCGGGCTCATCATTGGGATGTCATCGAAGAAAGTTGAAAAAAAATAAACACCATAATAAATCATGGCATTGTTTTATGAAACATTGACGAAACACCACAATTTTATTGTGGTCTTTCGCTGAGAAAAAAAATTGAATGAACTGCTTCAGCAGTTTCACAAGAGCGATGTGAGCGCCTGCAAAACAGCTGCTTTTAGAAATCGCGCTCGGAGCAGATAAATCGCGCAATGAGGAAATTCTCATTCCAATCAAAATAAGCTCGTCGGGAGAAAAAATGAAAACGCTTGGATTGGTCGGCGGCACGGGCTGGGTTTCCACCGTCGACTATTACCGACTCATCAACCAGGGGATCAACGAGGCATTAGGCGGACATGAATTCGCCCGGTGCTTCCTTTATTCCCTCAATTTTGCTGATATTGTTGCCTGCAACGAACGAAATGATACAGAAGGTATCTATGCGCTGATCAAAGATGCGACTGATAAAGTGATTCAGGTGGGAGCCGAAGGAATCATTCTTTGCGCCAACACACTGCACAAGTACGCCGACAGGTTGCAGAAAACCATTCGCGTGCCCATCGTTCATATTGCCGAAGCCACCGCCCGCGAGATTAATGATAAAAATCTGACCACCATAGGTTTGCTGGGCACCAAATACACGATGGAGGAAAATTTCTACACGTCAAAATTAACCGCGGCAAACATATGGGCTATCGTTCCCGAGAAAGCCGATCGTGAATTTATCAATGCAACAATTTACAACGAGCTGTTAAAAGAAATCTTCAAAGATGAGAGCAAAAAAAGATTCCTGGAAATTATGAATAAACTGGAGCAGCGGGGCGCACAGGGCATTGTTCTGGGCTGCACCGAAATTCCGCTCATCATTAAAGATGCAGATTTTCACCTGCCACTGTTCAATACGACAGCGATTCATGCCCGGGCAGCGGTTAATTTTGCATTAGAGACAGCAACATAAAAATGCCGGTTTCTTTAAGCAAAACAACATCAAGAATAGAAGTTACAAAATGACGAAATCATGGATTCCACTTTTTCCAGTCTTCTAATTCCACCTTGACAGATCCAATAAAAACTTTCAATTCAGCTTTGAGCGGCGGTCGTTGTCGATCAACTGCAAACCAGCCTTTAAATGGGCCAGTCAGTCCCGCAATCGAATTCATCTTGATGCTTCCATCCACATAATAGGTTTCCACTGGAGCTGGCAACGCCTCTATCTTAATTTTACTATTTTTTCCTTGGAAATTTATATGAACTTTTCCATGTTTCGCCTCGAAAAAAGTCGTAATCGTATCTGTTTTAACCGCGGCGACATTTGATCGAGCATAGAAGATTATCGAGGTGCCATCAATAACTGCTTCTTTCAGCGAATCATCTCTCACAATGGTTTTGGCGGGATTTTTGATATCGGTCATCTTGATATGGACCAGTCGGTCAGCATAGTTAAAACGATATTCGGTTAGATAGGTGATGTTGTCGATTTTTTCATTACCTAAAAAAAGCTGGGGACGAAACTGTTCATCGATAAAACTCTCATAAACGCTGTGCATGTTGACAAAAAACAGCAGGGGGTTCGAATCGATGTATAATTTGATGTGATTGACATCAGTATTGTCAATGATCTTTCTCTCCATGACCTGCAATTTTAATGTTCCCAGTCGAATGAATGACCAATTTACTTTATAAATGAGCTCTTCTCCAATTTGCCACTGGAAGGAATCGTCATCTGAAAAAATGGACGCGGGAAAAAGCACGAGCATAAAAATTAACAGGGTAATTGTAAAAGAAATCGTTCGCTGATTCATGGATGATATGATCCTCATGGTTTAAAAAATCGCTATATCTTTGTCAGGATACTATTTTGCAATAGATCAAAAGCGCGTGCCTCGCGATCGTTAATATCTGTTTGTTCATTATCTGCTTCCAATTCGTTTCAAGTTGCCGTTAAAATAATGAACCATAGTTACATTGTCAAGCGTTTTTTTGTTTTTTTGGTAAAACTGTCGAGGGTGTATAAACCTGGTTTCTGGCAGAAACCAGGTTCATTTTCTACCTGTAAGTGAGCTTTTACTTATTTTGGGAGGAGCAGAAAAAGATGAATTGAAAGGGAAATTAAAATGAACCCTGATGTGATGCCCAAAAAAAAATCGATCTAACAGCGTGCAAATCTAAAAAGTGAAGATAATAATGAGATAAACACCATGATTAATCATGGTGTTTGTGAGTCTCAAAGAAACTCTTGAAACCGTTTTAATGGTTTTTACCAGCTTTTGGAAATTGCTTCCAT
>JALOPY010000044.1 GCA_025453735.1 bacterium
CGAAAATGTTGATGTTTGATAGATTGGAACGGAAACTTCGCCAAATTGATTTATGGCATCATCAAGACCGCCATGTATAGCCTTTGTCGAAAAATACATATTTTCTTCATCTTTCATTTTGACTCCTTTAGTTTTGTGAGAAAAACATCCGGGGAATTTACAGGTATATAATAGAATCAAAACGACAACTTCGCGATAAAAGCCTGGTCTTTTTTGGGGACGTTAATTAACTAACTGTCCTATTTACGAATGAGTAACTTACTTAATTCACAGTCCCTAATCACCCTGCGTGATGATATCGATTGGCTCCACCAACAAGATCAGGGCTTCTTCATCCGCTTCAGTTTGGTGCAGCACTCCTTTTTTTACGACAAAACCTTCGCCTTCCTGCAACACAATCTGTCGATCTTTGAGGTTAATTTTCAATTGACCTTTATGAACAATAAACAACTCATCCTGTGTGGAGTGCTTGTGCCAGTGATATTTTCCTACAATCTTCACAGCTTTGACCGCGGTGTCGTTGACTCGAAAAATATCCAGGGGCGTCCAATAATTTTGAATCAGATCAATCATTTGATCAATTGCGATTTTTTCCATGTTAGCCTCCTTGTATTGTTTCCGGTTCTTTTGTTTCGAGACCCTCAATTAATGGATTTAAAATTGGATTGATATCATACCATCGCTCATCGTCAAGTCCATATTCAATAATGCTGAACTGATTAATTAGTGTAAAAAATGTATCAAAGGGCTGCATTTTTTTTTCTCTCTTTACCTTTAGTAGCAACTGGCGAGTTTCATCGCTGTAACTAGAACTATAGACCTTGCGAATTTGTTTTTCTGCTGCTGGGACCACTTGATAATCATCAATAACTTTATATTTGCTTTTCAAAGCGACGATGCAGCATTGTCTTACCAAGTTGATCAATTCGTGGAGTAGTCCGCCACTGAGTTGAATGATCAAATCTATTGCTAAATCATCAATTAGTTTGGAACTAATCCTTCTCGAAATTATTTCTTTTAATTTAGCTTTTCCATTTTCATCAGGTTTTCCATTGCGATCAAATATGGCAAAATTTGGCAAAAAATAGACGCCAGCAAACTTTCGATAAGCAGTTATAAAATTGGGAAAATGTTTAAACATCGACGGGAAAGTATAAACTGCAAAACAGTTGATTTTTGTGAGATACAGGATATATCTTGTAAAGATCTCAATTGTATATGGCAAATTAATTTTATCCATATCCGCAACAATCACAAGCACATCTTTCTTCGTTTTTTCCTCCAGATCCCACACTGCTTCGTTGATAAGCTCGATCATCTCTTTGACATTTGGTTTGTTTGACGACCGGATATAAAATTTATTCATTTCATGTTCAACTTTGCTATCAACTTCTTCGAGCTGATCCTCGATTGGTTCATCAGTATCTTTCTCTGACTCTTTTTCATTTTTTTCAATTATAATTGGTTCAAGATCATCATCAACATCAGAATTTTTTTTGATAAACTTTTCAAGCTTTTCGGAAATGGCTAATTTTTCACTCTTCGTTTTATCAGCTATTTTTGTTAATATATAAAATAAAATCTTGTCTAAACTGACCGAATAGACATTGGAGATTTCCTTGATTGAAAACATAACAATGTGAAAATCTTTTTTTAAGCTTTCCCGCAGATTCATGAGCTCGGTTTTTTTACCACTTCCCGGTGGTCCTGAGAATAATAGTTTCGGAAAATCTGAAGCTGTTTTGAGTATGGTTTTCATTTCAGCCAGGGGGCTATTATCTCTGGCAACATAGTATGCTTTTATATCAAATTCTTCGAGCAACGGTCGCTGCGGATCGAATAAATTCAACGCTTCTTCAATGGAAATGGCTTGCATCTTACCCTCCACAAGAAATTTTTATTTTGTGATGAAAACTTTGATTTTTATAAAATCATGATAGACTAAAACACTTCTTGTCCAGGCTCATGAAGCTGCCCTTCAGAAAATGCAACAATGGCAGCGCATGTCGCGTCGCCAGTTATATTTACGATTGTCCGACACATATCCAGAATTCGGTCCACACCGAGAATTAAGGCGATCCCTTCCAGTGGAATTCCGATTTGCTTCAGAACCATTGTCAGGGTGATCATGCCCACGCCCGGAACGCCTGCTGCGCCGATGGACGCCAGGGTCGCCATCAAAACAATGGTCAATTGTTGCCCCAGAGTCAAATCCATGCCAAATACCTGGGCAATGAAAACTGACGCCACTCCCTGGTAAAGCGCGGTTCCGTCCATATTGATTGTCGCGCCAAGGGGCAGGACAAAGCTGGATATTTCTTTTGATACGCCGACATTTTCTTCAACGCATTCCATGGTGACCGGCAATGTCGCCGAGCTGGAGCTGGAGCTAAAGGCGATGAGTTGCGCCGGGCGAATGCCCCGATAAAATCTTCTCAATTTGATCCTGCCTTTGGCAAGTATTTTCAAGGCAAGGGTATATGTAATTGCAATATGGAGAAACAATCCTACAATCACAATGATGGAATATTTGAATAAAGGTCCTAAAATCCCCAAACCAAATTCTCCAATAATTGTCGCAATCAATGCGAAGACGCCATAGGGCGCAAATTCCATGATGATATGAACCAGTTTTATCATCGCTTCATTAACGCCGTCGAAAAATTTGATGACCGGCGCTCCTTTTTCCTGAGGGAGAAGCGTAATCGCAATTCCTAAAATGAGCGCAAAAAAGATGATTTGCAGCATCTCCCCCTCGGCAAGCGATCGTATTGGATTGGTGGGGATGATGTCGATTAGCGTCTCTGCAATCCCTGGCTTTTTTAAAGCCGTGTCAATTTTGGTTTGCGCTTCCGCGGAATAGTTGGCGAGCAATTGATCCTGTGTCGCTTTTGTTAATCCAGAACCAGGCTTAAAAATATTTGCCAGCAGCAATCCAATGATGATCGCAATAGCCGTGGTACAAAGGTAGTAGCCAATCGTTTTTCCGCCGATTCGACCCAATTTCCTGATATCGTTGAGACTGGCAGTGCCCACAAACAGCGAGGCAAAAACCAACGGAACCACAACCATGCTGATCAATCGAATGAACGCGGTTCCGAAGGGCTTGATATAGGTGCTAAAAAATGGGGTAATTTTTAATTGATTGGCAACGATTCCTACAATGATTCCAAGAATTAAGCCGATTAATATTTTTGTATAAAGCTGCAGCTTTGGTATTTTCATTTTTCCTCCAGGCTAAACATACTTTTTGCTGCGACGCCAACTTCGGTAGCAAGAGGATGTTGCATGTTGAACTACTACAAATCAAATTTAAAACATAAGAGCGCAATCAAATTTGTTAATAAAAAAAATGTGAAGTATCAAACACTCACTCCCCCAACCGACTCACAATGGTCATATTCTGATGATTAAAAACATCCTTGCCGTCCGGCGTGTACATGTAATCGATGCGGTCTTTGTAAAATTCACAAATTTTCCAGCGAACCATTTTCAATGTCGAATTGATGAAGCCGTTTTCTTCGGTGAATGGCGTTCCCAGGATAGCAAATGAAACGGGCAGCCATTTGCCAGGAAATTTCTTTTTGAATTCCGGCGTTTCCCGATACCGATTGATCTCATCGATAAATAATTGAATGACTGCCTGCTGCCCATCTGCAAATTTTTTTGACAAATTCTGATCTTTTAAAAAATTCAAAACCGCGCTGCTGTTGGGAACGATGAAAGCAGTGGTATAGGAATTCTGATTATTGTACAGCATAAATTGCTCGATATATGGCGAGTGATTCAACATGCTTTCTTCGATGCCTTCGGGGCTGAATTTTTCGCCGTCATCGGAAATGAGCAGACTTTTGTACCTTCCCAGGACGACCAAAAATCCGTCGTCGTCGAGATATCCCATATCACCGGTGTACAACCAGCCGTCTTTGATGGTCTCCCTGGTTGCCTCGGGATTGTTCCAATATTCCTTCATCACGTTTTCGCCTTTGACGACGATCTCTCCCGAAACGCCGGTGGGCAATTCTTCATCATCATCATTCCGAATGCTGATTTGCAAATGCGGAACGATTTTTCCGGAGCTTCCCATTTTCTGACTGCCCGGGCAGTTGGCTGAGATAATCGGCGCCGCTTCAGTCAGTCCGTAGCCCTGATAAACCGGAATTCCAATCGCGGTAAAAAATTTCTGGTAATCGATGTCCAGCAGCGCTCCGCCGCCAACGAAAAATCTCAATCTGCCGCCGAAACCCTGCCGCACTTTTTTAAAAATTAATTTATCGAACAAGAAATAGAGCGGAGCGAATAGCAGATTGCCATGCCATCTGCCATTGCGAAATCCATCGCCATGATAGGCATAAGCGGTTTTCAATCCGCGCTGAAACAGGTTCCAGACTTTTTCACCTTTGGCTCGAATTTCCTTTTCGATATTTTTCCTGAAATTGGACGATAGCGAAGGCACGCTGAGCAAAAAGTAGGGTTGGATTTCCTTGATATTTTTTCCGATGTTTTTCGTGGTCTCGATAATATTTTTTCCCAGCTCCACGGCTGCCATGCTTGCGCCGTTCGCCATCAATGTATAAATCCCAGCCGTATGCGCGAAGGAGTGATCCCAGGGCAGAATCAGCAATGAAGTATAATATTCCGGGATTTCGTACAACGCTTGCGCCTGTTCGACATTGGCGGTGTAGTTTCGGTGCGTCAGCACGATCCCCTTGGGATTCGCTGTAGTGCCGGATGTGTAGCAAATATTAGCAGGATCATGTTCCTGCACGGATTGATATGTTTTTTCGAAGAGATCTCTGTTCGTTTTTAAAAAATCTTCACCCACTTCCCGAACTGTAGTCATCGATAAAAGATCAGTATCACTTCTATTGACTTCATCTAAGGTGATTACTTTCTGCAGATTAGAAAGATCATTTTTAATCTGTAAAACTTTATCAAGCTGACTCTGCGAAACGATGGCGAAACGAGCCAGCGAATGGTTGAAGCGAAATTTGATTTCCGATAATTCTTTCAGCTTAATCGACAGCGGCACATTGATCGCTTTGCAATAGAGAATCGCCAATTCCGAAAAGACCCAATCATTTCTTCCCTCAGAAAATAAGACAACGGTATCCCCGGGTTTCACGCCCAAAGCCAGAAGACCGGCGGCAGTCTTCTCGATAATTTGTTTGGCTTCTCGGTAAGTTGTGGATTGATAGGCGTTGTTCTTTTTCTCAAACATTAAAACGTTTTCAGGGTGCTGCGCAGCAGAGTTTTCAAAAAGGTTTACTAACGTGCGGTTCTGTGACATCTCTCCTCCATCTCATATTTTAAAACATCATCGAACAAACGAGACCCACTCTATGGGCCAGCGCCATTGTTTTCCATCACCGGTATCGACAACGATTCGTCGTGAATTTTTTCGCATCGGTCGCACCACAGCGACAATCTTTTCTTTATAATAACCACGTGGATCGTACTTGATCAGCAGCCTATCTCCTGTTTTCAGGGAGCGGTATTTTTTATATGGATCAAACATCAAATGGGAATCAATTAGCGAAGCGAACTTTTTCTTTTTTTTAAGCTGGACCAATTTTGCGCCTTCGACGTAAAGTCCCAATTGACGAATTCGCTCCAGCGCCCATTTATTAGCGGAGTTCTCTCCCTCTCGCCGGTGCAAACCGAGATGATAGCGGCGAAAATGATGCAGCTCATGCGCGCAAAGGAATGCGTAATGATCGAGAAATGATGGATACGTCAGCTTCCATCCATAGCGATCGATCTGGGTTAGTGGGTATCGAATGCTTTGAAGTCCAAATTGAAGGCGAATCAGCTTAAATGAGGGAGGGAGAGCGTTCGGGATGCCGAAAGTCCGTGCAAATTTCCAGCGTCCTCGATGACTGATGAATTGATCCGGCGTCATGAAATCCCGGGCAGAAGCGACGCCACCACTCCAGGTAATTTTATTGCAAAAATA
Organism: bacterium; assembly: GCA_025453735.1. Classification (GTDB taxonomy): domain Bacteria; phylum Zhuqueibacterota; class Zhuqueibacteria; order Thermofontimicrobiales; family Thermofontimicrobiaceae; genus JALOPY01. The sequence continues at coordinate 5,957 of JALOPY010000044.1, forward strand.
ATTCACGATCACCAGATCATTGGTGTTTGTTTCGTGAGCGATGCGTTGAATAATTCCCGCTAAAATATCATTACTGCACTCTAAACGTGTCTCCCAATCAGTATCTGAGAACCAATAGACTCTCATACGATTCATTGTCTCTTAATGGTGACTTGCGGCTTTAAGTTTTAATTCGTTCCTGCACAACTGACCGCCACGTTTGTCATTCAAGCGGAGGTCTGCTAGGCGTTTTTTTGTTTCGGTTGTTATTTCTACTAATATATTACTAAAAATAAGAATGAATTGCAAATGATTTGTCGCGTGAAATTAAATTTCTATTCGCTTGTTAGCTTAGATTTATACTCGTTTAGGATTAATCTTTCTGTATAACAAATCATAGATCTACTGATTCCATCGCCTGGAGCGATGGAATCAGCATGAAATTCTAAACCTTAATGAATAAATACGGTTTTGAGATTTAAGAATAGCGAAGCGAAGTCCTCGTGAGTAGCGACATCAGAAATCCCACGACAAAAGTAACCAGGCAGCCGATAAAAACATACCAGGGCCAAAAAAACTGCACTGGCTCGAAATAGCGAATCAGCGAGACCAGGAACACCAGCAGTATCGTGATGCCGATTTGTTCTCTTCGATCTTGAAGCCTCATAAAGATCCAGATAAATGCCAGGATATTGATCCCAACGATCGCATATTTCGCCATCATTGGCACGTTGATCACCCAGGTCATAAAAAAGATTGCGCTCCAGAGCGCAATCATCGCAGCGTTTTCCTTCACCTGCTTGATAAAAACTCCCATCAAAAACGTTCCCAATAATCCGCCATACGTGAAAGATGCAATTGATAATCCCAATTCGACAACTGGATTTTTTTTGTCAGTAAAAAGCATCGCGCCAGCGATGAAAATAACTCCCCAGACTGCCGTGATAATTCTTGAGATCAGCAAATCCTGCTGCGGTGTATTATTTTTTCCAAATCGCGATTTATAAATATCCAGCATGGATGAGGAAGCCAGCGAGTTCAATGATCCGCTCAAGCTGGACATCGCGGCGGCAAAAACTCCCGCGATGATAATCCCTGATAATCCGGCAGGAAGCTCTTCCACGATAAATTTGGGAAATATCTCATCGGAGCTGGCTACAAAGTGTCCCATCGGTCCGACTGCCTGTCCATTGTAAAAAGCATAGAGCATCAGTCCCAGCACCAAAAACAAAGCGAATTGGAAAATGACTATTATTCCGCTGGTGATCAACGCTTTCTGGCTGCTTTTCAGATTATTGCATGCTAACAGACGCTGCACGATCAATTGATCGGTTCCGTGGGACGCCATTGAGAGAAACATTCCTCCCAGAACGCTGGTGATAAAATTATATCCGCCTGAAAAAAATCCTTTCCAACTACTGCCAAAAGCAAAATTGAATATTTGCAGCTTATTTTCCGGACGAGCCGCAGCCAGAACATCCTGCCAGCCGCCCGGAAGATGGTTCAACAAAAACATGCCGGCAATGATCGCGCCGCCAAGATAAATTGCCATCTGAATGACATCGATCCAGACTACCGCCCGAATGCCGCCAAAATAGGTGTAGATAATCGTCAGAACTCCGATGACCGCAATGGAAATCGGGTAGCTCCATCCGGTAATAACAGAAAGCGGGATCGCCGTGGCAAACAGCCGTACTCCATCGGCTAACAGGCGGGTGAGCTGGAAGATAACCGAAGAGAAATTTCGCATCCGCAGACCAAATCGGTTGCCAAGAAATTCGTACGCGGTTGCTAATTCTCCTTTATAATACGCCGGTAGAAAAATGAAGCTGATGATGATTCTTCCAATCAAATAGCCAAATGTCAATTGCAGAAAATTCAGATTCGTCAAATAAGCAATGCCAGGAATGCTGATAAAGGTGAGCGTGCTCGTTTCCGTAGCGACGACTGAAAAGCAGACTGCACCCCAGGGCAGGTTGCGATCCCCCAGAAAATAGTCGCGAGTATTTTTTTGATATTTGCCGAACCAGGCGCCCAGAATGGTAACACCAATGAGATAGAAAAACAAAATTCCATAATCGAGCGGGGTAAAACCCATAGCGACTCCTTCGTTTATTATGAAAGACTCCTTGACGAGCATACAACCAAAAGGATGATGATCCACATTGAACTGAAAATGATAAGATAAAAAATATTATTTAATAAGCAAGTACAAAGTTTGTTGATAAAGAAATTCGTAATGTTTTTTTTAGAATCAGAACTTGATCCATGCTCAACTCGTTGATGGTCGTACCATAAGCGTGCCGCTTGCCTGGTCATGGCGATTATCAGAAGCTACACCCCAACAGCGATCAAACTATGAAATTATTGGCGATGGACAGGGAATCCATTGGCACGATATTGATGAAGATATCAGTGTCGAAGGAATGCTGTATGGAACTCCTGCCCGACGACCGAAGCGTAAAGATACTTATGCTGGTACAATGGAGCCTGCTTTATAGCGTCAAATAGAACAAGGCAAAGCTACTCTGCCTCAGGATGATTGTGAATAATTGGTGGAGAATGTGAAACGTGTGATTAAAAGACATATGGTACTTTTTATAGATCACTTTTCACTATTAACTTTTAATTATTAACTTTTCACTAATTTTCCACTTGACTTTCAACTAAATTTTTTTTATATTTTACAAAAAATTATTATCCTCTTTTATGTGTAACCACACGCCCATTTATGAATAAATTCCCAGCATAAAAGCTGGCGAAAAAATTACATATGGTAAAAAATCAAGATGAACCTCTTTGTTGAGGAAATACTATGGAAGACATTTTTGAATACGACGTATTCTTAAGCTATACAGCAAGTGATGAAAAAATTGTTAAACCAATCTGGCAAGAAATGTGTTTGAGTGGTTTACGTGTATTCTGGTCTGTAGCGGCATTAAAAGAAAAATTAGGAGAATCATGGTTTGATGCTATAGAGGAATCTCTAGCTCAAAGTCGAAATTTTCTCTTAATATGTTCAACGGCATCCATGAATTCTAAATGGGTCAAAAGCGAATATGAAGCTTTCTTTCATAATTTCTACAATCCTCCTCTAAGAAAATTAATACCATTTTTAACGAAAGGCTATGAAAATTCAGATCTTCCAGTATTGTTAAGACAAATTCAAACTTGTAATGCTGATGATAAAAATTCAATAAAAAAAATGATTCAGATGCTAGGCGGCGTAGATATTGAAAAATTAAAAAATGAATTATCAAATAAAGTGAAAGAAAATCATGATCTTCATGAAAAACTTGAAATTTTGGAAGCTGAGATTGAGAATATTAAGAAGGAAAAAGAGGATTTTGAAAAAAGAATAAATTTTTATCAGAATGAAATTAAAACAACAGTATTAAAAAAAGAAAAAGAAGTCATAATTTTTCAAAAAAAAAATAAGGAGTTGAAATCCAAAATAAAAGAACAGACCGAGGAAAAAGAAAAATTAGAAAAGGACATAATTTTTTACCAAGATGAAATAAAAAAAATGAAAAATAAATATTTAAAGATTCCATTCAATCCAAATGAGTTGACCATTCATGATATTTTGATGAATGTCCAGGAAATAAAAAATGATAGTGATCTTAAGCAAATCTTACAAATGGAAAAAGATGGTAAAAATAGAGCAGGAGCATTAAAACATATAAATGACCGAATGAAAATTGTAACAAAAGCGAAAAAAAACTGAGGACTTTAATATTATGACAAAAGCACAAAGCAAGGTTCTAACAGTTTATCTCTTTGTTATCTGTTTGGTTGTCGATATGATAATTATAGTATATATTTTTCACGGGCTATTATTTACAAAAGAAAATTTAGGGATTAAACAAATTAAATATCAAATAACAGATGATGATTTGCAGAAATTGAAAAAAACTACGTTACCAGATATTAACTCTAATTGGGATAATTTGAAGACCGAAGTTCCATTTGATAAAGCAGAAGATTTTATTGAATCAGTTAAAAAAATAATAGACGAACAGCAATATACAAAATATGGAGAAATAATTCAAAAACTTTCCGAGAAAACGAATATAAAATTGGTAAGTTGTTCAAAGGTCTTGATGATATAATAGATATATCGGACATAACAACTGAAATTTCATATGTATATACAAATATTGTTGAAGATAATGTTAAAGAGGCATTTAATAATTTGCCCTTTGATATATCACATTCAAACCGCAGTAGTTTTGATACTGAATTAGATTTTTCAATAGAAAAAATAGGTGAATATATTCAAAAACATAACCTTAAAGATAT
>JALOPY010000575.1 GCA_025453735.1 bacterium
GAAATTGAAGTTATAATAGAGAACGATAATTATATTGTTGTCACTGATAATGGGAGAGGAATCCCAGTCGATATGCATCCAACCCAGAATAAATCTGCCTTAGAAGTTGTGATGACCATGCTTCACGCTGGGGGAAAATTTGATAAAAAATCATATAAGGTTTCAGGCGGATTGCATGGCGTTGGAGTTTCTGTCGTAAATGCATTGTCGGAAGTGTGCGAAGTTGAAGTCTTTCGTGATGGCAATATTTATAGCCAGAAATATGAACGCGGTTTTCCATTGGCAGATGTCGCTCAGATTGGGACAACCAAAAAAACAGGCACGAAAACCCGATTTTTAGCTGATACAGAAGTTTTTAAAAAAATCAATTATAATTACGAAATTTTATGTGAACGACTTCGTGAGCTTGCATTTTTGACAAAAGACTTATTGATCAGAATTAAGGAGGAGCGAACCGGGAAAACAGATACATTTAAATATAAAGGTGGGATAGTATCCTTTATACAATATCTGGATCAGAATCGCGATGTTCTTCACAAAAAGCCGGTTTACATAGAAGGAGAAAAAGAGAATGTACCGGTGGAAGTGTGTTTTCAATATAATACTGGTTACACCGAAAATATTTTTTGCTATGTCAATAATATTCACACGATGGAAGGCGGATCGCATTTGATTGGATTTAAGTCCGCACTGACCAGGACCCTGAATAATTATGCAACAAAAAACAATCTTTTAAAAAATGTCGATTTCACTTTGACGGGGGATGATGTCAGGGAAGGTTTGACTGCGATTGTCAGCATCAAGCATGTTGAGCCACAATTCGAAGGACAAACAAAAACAAAACTCGGAAACAGTGAAGTCAAGGGGATTGTTGAAAGTATCGTCGGAGATGGGCTTTCAATGTACCTGGAAGAGAATCCACCAATCGCCAAACGAATAATCGAAAAAGTAGTTTCTTCAGCTCGATCACGAGAAGCAGCTCGAAAGGCACGAGACATTGCCCGAAGAAAGACGATTTTGAATAGCGGAGGATTACCTGGCAAATTAGCAGACTGCTCGATTAAAGATCCTGCTCATTGTGAGATTTATCTTGTTGAGGGAGATTCTGCTGGCGGCTCAGCAAAACAGGGACGCGATCGAAGGTTTCAGGCGATCTTGCCGCTGAAAGGAAAAATTCTCAATGTTGAAAAGGCTCGCCTGGATAAAATATTATCAAATGAGGAAATCATCACCATTGTAACTGCTTTAGGAACCGGCATTGGCGCAGATGATTTTGATGTATCGAAGCTTCGCTACAATAAAATTATTATCATGACGGATGCTGATATCGACGGCGCCCACATTCGGACATTATTACTCACCTTCTTCTTTCGATACATGAAGGAACTTGTCGAGCAAGGACATATTTACATCGCACAGCCTCCTTTATATCGTATGGCTAAGGGGAAACAGGAAAATTATGCTTATGATGATGAGGAGATGAACGAGATAATGACTCGCCTGGGAAGAACCGGAGTAACACTGCAACGCTACAAAGGACTTGGAGAGATGAATGCCGATCAATTGTGGAAAACAACCATGGATCCGGAAAATAGAACAGTGTTGTTAGTCACCATTGAAGAAGCGTTTCAGGCGGATTTGATTTTTTCCACATTGATGGGAGATAAAGTAGAGCCACGACGAAAGTTCATCGAGGAAAACGCAAAATACGTCCGAAATCTCGATGTGTAACCAGTTTTGATATTCGAATTGACGAATAATTATGAAGAGAAAATTGAGCTATGGATATTAAAAAAGAGCGAATTGTACCAATTTATATCGAAGAAGAAATGAAAAATTCCTACATCGATTATTCGATGTCGGTTATTGTATCACGAGCTTTGCCAGATGTCAGAGACGGCTTAAAACCGGTTCATCGTAGGGTGCTGTTTGGTATGCACGAGTTAGGACTGCGACCGAATTCGGCATACAAGAAAAGCGCCAGAATTGTCGGAGAAGTTCTCGGTAAATACCATCCACATGGAGATACTGCGGTTTATGATACGATGGTTCGCATGGTGCAAGATTTTTCATTGCGATATCCTTTGGTTGATGGTCAGGGAAATTTCGGCTCCATCGATGGTGATTCTCCTGCAGCAATGCGATATACTGAAGCAAGATTGACGCCAATAGCTGAAGAAATATTGCGTGACTTAGAAAAAGATACAGTTGATTTCGCCCCTAATTTTGATGAATCTTTGAAAGAACCAACAGTCATGCCAGCGCAATTGCCAAATCTATTGGTCAATGGTTCTTCTGGAATTGCAGTTGGAATGGCAACCAATATTCCTCCACATAATTTGCGCGAAGTTGTAGATGCCTTAATTTTATTAATTGATAAGCCGGAATCAAAAATTGAAGATATAATGAAACTAATAAAAGGTCCGGACTTTCCCACAGGTGCAATTATTTATGGCAAAGAAGGGATCGATGAGGCATACCGTTCCGGGCGAGGAAGAATTCTTGTTCGCGCCAAAGCCAACATTGAAACCGGAAGAAGTGGCAAAAATAGCATTATTATCACAGAAGTTCCTTACATGGTCAACAAAGCGAACTTGATTGAAAAGATGGCTGGTCTGGTTAATGAAAAAAAACTGGATGGGATAACTGAAATCCGCGATGAATCCGATAAAGACGGCTTGAGAGTTGTTATTGAATTGCGGAGAGACGCCCAGGCGCCAGTCATCCTGAACCAGCTTTACCATCACACCCAAATGCAGGTGACGTTTGGGGTGATCATGTTGGCGCTGGTCGATGGCGCACCTGTCGTGTTGAATCTCAAACAAATGTTGCAGCACTTTATTGATTTTCGACACGAGATCGTGGTGCGACGTACAAAATTTGATTTGGATAAAGCTGAGAAACGGGCTCATATTCTTGAAGGATTGAAAATTGCGCTCGATCATCTTGATGAAATTATTGCATTGATTCGCGGTTCACGTGATCCCGAAAC
>JALOPY010000045.1 GCA_025453735.1 bacterium
CTTCACTGCTCGCCAGGATTTTCAAACAGCCTTTGAGATTCGCCAGTCGATCACCCAGGTTTGATCCTAATCCTAAAAATATTGCTGACATTTTGTATTGCTATACGTTAGTATCAATTCTTTCTGCATGAATTAAAATATTCTTTACCGTTACTGAGACTCACCTTCCTTGTCTTGCGCTGCCGCTTTGTTAAAAAATAACTTTTGATAAATCGGAACTCCCTTTTTAAAACTACACTAAAAAAATTTGAGTAATGGTATTATTTAAATATCAATGATGGCAAAGGATGAGCGTATTTATGACGATTGGGATGCTTAATGATTTCCCAATAGATGAAGGGAAAAAAAACTTTATCAGAAATTGGTATCATGCAAATCAAAGATTAGTCGTTTATTATTTCATGCCATTTTTATTCATTCCTAATATATTAAAAGAATTCAATTTTGTCAAGCTAAAAAAAAATGCCCCGATATTTTCTCTATCGGGGCTTATCATAACTTATCGATTAATACATTCCGCCACCTGGGGGCATCGGAGGAGCAGGCTTCTCCGGTTCTGGTTTATCAACAATAGTGGCTTCAGTCATCAGCAATAATCCTGAAATGCTTGCAGCATTTTCAAGCGCAATTCGAGAAACTTTCGTTGGATCAATGACACCAGCTTTCATTAAATCCTCGAACTTTTCTGTTTCAGCGTTGAAACCGAATGCGCCTTCGCTTTCTTGTACCTTAAAGATAACGATTGAACCTTCCCAACCAGCATTTTCAGCAATCTGTCGAATTGGTTCTTCCAGCGCTTTTCGGACAATATCAACACCTATTTGCATATCACCCGTCACTTTGAGCTTATCTAACGATTTCATTGCTCGCAGGTAAACAACACCACCACCAGGAACGATTCCTTCTTCCACTGCTGCTCGAGTAGCGTGCAGAGCATCTTCCACGCGAGCTTTCTTCTCTTTCATTTCAACTTCAGTGGCAGCCCCAACTTTGAGTACGGCAACACCACCGGCTAATTTGGCTAATCTTTCCTGTAATTTTTCACGGTCGTAATCCGACGTAGTGGCTTCGATCTGCTTTTTAAGCTGACTGATTCGACCTTTAATGTCATCAGTGCTACCAGCGCCTTCGACAATGGTCGTATTGTCTTTGTCAATCGTCACGCGTTTTGCAGATCCAAGATCAGAAACAGTTACATTTTCAAGCTTGAAGCCAGTTTCTTCTGAAATGACTCGTCCGCCTGTGAGAACGGCAATATCTTCTAACATCGATTTTCTTCTGTCGCCAAAGCCGGGAGCTTTTACTGCTGCGACTCTTAAGGTGCCGCGAATCTTGTTTACAACTAAAGTTGCCAGCGCTTCACCTTCAATATCTTCTGCGATGACCAATAGCGGTTTTCCCATTTGCACGGTCTTTTCAAGAATTGGCAATAGATCTTTCATGACGGAGATTTTTTTGTCATGAATGAGGATGTATGGATCATCTAAAATCGCTTCCATCGTATCCACGTTGGTCACGAAATAGGGTGATAAATAGCCGCGATCAAACTGCATACCTTCAACAACGTCCAGCGTTGTTTCCATGGTTTTAGCTTCTTCAACAGTAATAACGCCGTCTTTCCCAACCTTTTCCATCGCATCTGCAATCAAATCGCCGATGGCACGGTCATTATTCGCTGAAATGCTACCAACCTGTGCAATTTCGGTTTTCCCGGGCAAAGCCTTGCTCATTTTCTTGATTTCTGCAATAACGGTTTGAACAGCTAGATCGATACCACGCTTTAAATGGGTTGGATTGGCGCCGGCTGTTACATTTTTCACGCCTTCCCTGAAAATCGCCTGAGCTAGCACTGTGGCTGTGGTTGTACCGTCACCTGCTATATCACTGGTTTTGGAAGCGACTTCTTTTACCATTTGGGCGCCCATATTTTCAAATGGATCTTCCAACTCAATTTCTTTTGCAACAGTTACACCATCTTTCGTCACAGTTGGCGCGCCAAATTTTTTATCTAACACTACATTGCGACCTCTGGGACCAAGGGTCACCTTTACTGTATCAGCCAGGACATCTAATCCTTTTTTCAATTTTGCCCTTGCTTCTACATCAAAATTTATCAGTTTTGCCATGTCTAACAATCCTCCATAATTAACTAATTAATGACTAACGACTCCTTTTTTTATAACACTGCAAGAACATCGCTCTCGCGCATTATCAAAAGGTCTTCATTATCAATTGTCACTTCAGTGCCAGAATATTTGCCATAAAGGACAATATCACCAACTTTTACTTCCATAGGAATTTTCTCGCCACTATCAGAAACTTTTCCTGGTCCGGCGGCGATTATTTTTCCCTGTTGCGGTTTTTCTTTTGCAGTATCAGGAATAATGATACCACCCTGTTTTTTTTCAACAGATTCAACAGGTTTTACAACAACACGATCAGCAAGAGGTCTAATTTTCATTGACACTCCTCCTTTCACCTTGTTTAGTTTATATTGATTATGAATTATAAATTTAAATCCAATTATTAGCACTCCCTTCTTTTGAGTGCTAATTTTGGTCGACTAAATATAAAATAAAAAATCAGTTTTTGCAATTGTGCTATATCTATCATACTCTAAGCATAGTGATATTATTCTTGTATGATTTTTATTATATTTTGTATCCGCTGAAAAATGATCTATAATTCAAATTTATTTCATTTTTTGACTGTTTTGAATTTCGTGTAATCTTTTTTCATTTTTATAAATGAGTTCACTCTAAAAAGATCGAAAATCATAAAACTTCATCAGTACCAGTTATTGCGAGGCGTTTTATACCGAAGCTGAAAGTGCGCCTGATTATTGGTTTTTAGAGTGGACTCATAAATTGAAAACGTCTCGCATAATCGTCTGTTCCCGGTCAGGACCCACAGAAATTATGCAAATAGGAATTTCAACAATCGATTCAATTGTTTCGATGTATCTCTTTGCGTTCGCAGGAAGCGCATCAAATGTTTTGATATGTTTTGTCGATGTGTTCCAACCTTGAAGTGTGATATATTCAGGTTGGGATTGCTGGAGTACTTTTAATTCCGCAGGAAAATTTTCAATTCGCTTTTTGCCATAGCGATATGCAACACAAATTTTTATTTCCTTTAATGTATCAAGTACATCAAGTTTGGTGAGCGCTAAACAATTTAAGCCATTAATTCGGACAGCATATCTGGCAATAACTGCATCAAACCAACCACACCTGCGCGGTCGTCCTGTTGTCGCTCCAAACTCCTCCCCTAATTCCCTCATCTGAACAGCCATATCATCGGAAAACTCGGTTGGAAAAGGTCCTCCTCCGACGCGCGTTGTGTACGCTTTTTGAATTCCGACAACGCGGTTTATTTGAGTCGGTCCAATTCCCAACCCTACGCAGGCGCCGCCACTGGTTGGGTTTGATGACGTTACATACGGGTATGTTCCAAAGTCGATATCTAACAAAGTGCCCTGGGCGCCTTCGATGAGGATTTTTTTCTGAGTGCGAATTGCTTCATTCATGTAAATAGAAACATCGGTGATGTACTCATCCATCTTCTTATCAAAAGTAAGGTACTGACGAGTGATCGCTTCGATATCGAGCTGTTCCTTATTATATATTTTTTCTAATATTTCATTTTTTTGTTGCAGATTCAGTCGTATTTTATTCCTCAAAATATCTTCGTCTAAAAGATCAACTACCCTGATCCCGGTTCGATTTAATTTATCGACATAAGCCGGACCGATGCCCCTGCCTGTTGTGCCAATTTTCGTTTCAATGCTGCAATCCTCCTGAGCTTGATCAAACAGCTTGTGATATGGCATAATAACATGAGCCCGGTGGCTGATCAAAAGCCTTCCAGTTATTCCAATTCCTTTGGATTGCAGCAATTCGATTTCATCCAGAAGAACGACGGGATCGATGACAACTCCATTGCCGATAACGCAAATTGCTTGTGAGTGCAATATTCCACTTGGAATCAGGTGCAATATATATTTCTTGCCTTCCAATACAATCGTATGCCCTGCATTGGCTCCGCCCTGGTACCGGGCAACGACATCAGCATCTTTGCTCAATAAATCGACGATCTTCCCTTTTCCTTCATCACCCCATTGCGCACCGACGATAACTGTAACAGCCATGGCGACCTCGTATTTATTCATAAAAAACTCCGAAACGATTAGGACGTTCGGAGTCTTCTTTAAATTAATCGATTACCTTTTCGAGCGACTAAAATTATTAATATTTGGTTAAAGCCAGCTTTATGCAAGTTCAGTATTTTAAAAAGCCAAAGAACTCACAGCTAAACTCGCCAAATAATAAGAATAGTTGTGGTTAATTTGTTGACGATCTCTCAATCGCTCGCTATGCCTTGAAACTTTTTAGCGCGTCTTCCATTTTTTCAAAGGTTTCAAATATTGTTATCAATTTGGTTATAATTAACAAACTTTTAATCCTATCCGTAACATTGACCAGCTTCAGATCGCCACCATTGTTCCGCATGGTAGTTAAGCCACCGATCAAAATGCCCAATCCGGAGCTATTCATCCAGCTCACTTTTGATAGATCAGCGATAACTTTTGTTTTTTCTTTATCGACCAGTTCATGGAGTTTTTCGCTTAACAAATTTGCATCGGGACCGCCCATCACTTTTCCGGATAGTTCAAGAACGACGATGCCGTTCATTTCTTTTTCTTTTAAGTTCATAAGTTATCCCTCCAGATAATTTGTAATATTCAACGGATTTCAATTTACTTATTAATTAATTGCATTCAAAATTTATCGATGTAAGACAACCTTGCTCTTCTTCGATTCTGATCGAAGATACCATTCAATTACTACGGGGCTGGCAATAAATATCGAGGAATAGGTTCCAATTGCTATTCCTATGAGTAGAGCAAACGAAAAATCATGAATGACTTCTCCACCAAAAAAGAATAACGCAAACACGACAAAAAGAGTCGTTCCAGACGTTAAAATTGTTCGACTTAATGTTTGATTGATGCTGATGTTAAAAATTTCTGGATATTCTTCACGGCGCAAAACTTTCAAATTTTCGCGGATTCTATCAAAAATCACGATGGTGTCATTCAATGAATATCCAATAATGGTGAGAAATGCAGCAACAATGGAAAGCGATACTTCAAGATTCAGTACAGAGAAAAAACCTAAAGTAATTAGCACATCATGAAACAAAGCAATGATAGCTCCCATGGCAAATTTAAATTCAAATCTCCAGCTAATATAAATGAGCAATAAAACGAGAGAGATGAGAATGGCTTTAATGGTATTGCTTCTTAGCTCCTTGCCGATCCGCGGTCCGACGGTTTCCTTGGACAACAATTCCACTGGATTACCCTGCAATTTGCTGGAAATTTCATTCATCGCTTGCTCTGTGATAGCTTCGATGTTATCCTGTTGCTGCAGCCGAATTAACAAATCGTTCCCAGTAGCAAAACTCTTTATTTCACTATTGCCAAGTCCTATCCCAGATAAAATACCTCGAATTTCCCCGACAGATATTGGCTTTTCAAATTTCAGATGCAGCGATGTTCCTCCTGTAAAATCAATTCCATACTTGGGACCACCGCGCATAATCAAAGAAACTACGCTAATACTTAAAAGAATTAAAGAAATTAAAATTGCAATCTTCCTGTTTCCAATAAAATCAATATTCGTATCTTTAATGATTCGCATTTGTATTTCCTCTTAACTTTTACCATATTTGAAAGCAATAACAATTTCAAAAGAAGTGACTATATTTTTTTATTTAGGACTGTGAATTAATTAAGTTACTCATTTGTTAAAGCAATCTTGCCTTTCTGGAAGCAAGGATCATTCATAAATAGAACAGTTATTTAATTCACGTCCCTTAGATGCTTAATTGTTTAATTTCCCAACGTGATGTTGCAAAATCAAATATCAAACGTGTGACGACGATCGCTGTAAACATGCTGCAAATTATGCCAATCGAAAGCGTCACTGCAAATCCTTGAACCGGTCCGGTGCCGAATTGGTACAACACCAACCCGGTCAGAAGCGTCGTGAGATTGGAATCCAAAATCGTAATAAAAGCTCTCCCATATCCCGCATCTATTGCAGCACGGATTGTCTTTCCTGATCGGAGTTCTTCCCTGACTCGTTCAAAGATCAAGACATTGGCATCGACCGCCATACCAATCGTTAAAATAATTCCTGCAATTCCAGGCATGGTTAACGTCGCATGAAAAGCAGAGAGTAATGCAAGAATAAAAACAATGTTCAGCACCAGCGCAAGATCAGCAACGAAGCCGGAAAGCTTATAATATATCACCATAAAAATCGCAACTATAACTAACCCGATTATTGCCGAATATTGTCCTTTTTGGATTGAATCTTGTCCCAGCGACGGTCCTACCGTTCGCTCTTCAATACTCTCAAGCCTGGCTGGCAAAGCGCCGGCACGAAGAACCACGACAAGGTCTTTTGCTTCAGCAATATCTCGCATCCCGGTGATGCTCGCCCTGCCATTTGGAATTCTTTCATTGATCCGGGGCGCTGAGGAAACTTTGCTATCAAGGATGATTGCTAAAAATTTGTTGACATTGGCTCCGGTGATTCGGGAAAATAATTTTGCGCCCTGCGAATTTAAATTCAGAATGACCTCGGCTTCGCCCGCTGCGCTTCGGGACGAGCTGCTTGCCTCACCTGCCACATTGACATTCGCATCTTCAATATACTCACCTGTCAGTTCTGGAGACCGTTTAACAAAATAAAGAAAATACCAGTCTTTCTCGTTCACTCGCTCTGCTTTTGCGCTCCAGACAAATTCCGACTCATTCGGGATAATCTTTTTGACTTCAGGGTAATTCAGAATAACATCCACGGTTTTCATGTTCTGCTTTGGAGCGGCTATCATATTCCCGACATTGCCCAATAACGCCAGAAAAGGATGCTCTTCAAACATATCCTTATCTACCGAAATCGAGGTATCGCCTTTTCGAGCGTCCCCGGTTTCACCGGATTTACCAAAAAGCTCATCGAGATTGACTTCAGCTTCCTTGCGCAGCTTCTCATCAGTCAGTGTCGTGTCGTTTTGTGTTGTATCTGATGCAGCCACTTCAGACAAGATAGTCGAATCCAGCGCGCCAGCACGACGCTTTTTAACGATTTCATCAATTTTTAAAAGAATCGATTGTGTGTAATCGGGTTCTCGTAACAGTTTAAATTCCAATTGCGCGGTTTTTCCGATGATTGATTTGGCTCGATTAACATCTAACACGCCAGCCAGCTCAACTACAATTCGTCGATTGCCTTGTTTGGTGATCGATGGTTCTGAAACGCCAAACTGGTCAATTCGGTTTCTGAGAACTTGAAGGCTCCTATCAATAGCGTTCTCCGATTCTTCCCTCAAGTCTGATATTATTTTTCCTTCCGGATCGCCCTTTTTTCCAAAATAACGATTCAATTGAATATTTTTTTCGGCAAACTTTGGTTCCAGCACATCGAAAAATTCAAGATCATTATGTTTCGCTTCGATGTCGATTTCGCGAAGCAATTGTGTCAGTTGTGCATCAGGATTTTTTGCAATGTTTGTCAGGAAGTTAGGAAAATCAACTTCGTAAACCAGGTACGTTCCACCCTGCAAGTCCAATCCTCGCTTAATTGCTTTGCGCTCGGTGTTGGAAATTTTTGTATCGACTTCGACAAGCTGCTTTGCAATATTCTTAACTTCGGGTCGATCGGTTGAGTCTTTCAAAGCCCGCAGTATTTCGGATTCAAGATTTCCATCTGATAGCGCATTGCGTATTTCCCTATTCGTAAGGTCAGCGACCTGTTGCACATTTGAAATTCCTTGCTTTAGGCTTTTGCTTAGCCTTGACATGTTGAACGTGGGATAAAGCTGCCATAATGCCGTTCCAACCAGGACAACGATCAAAATTGCACGGTATAATAAACTTCGATTGATCCGATCCATCTGGAAAACACCTCCAAGAAAATTAGTATCAGTATATGGTTCTCAATTATAAATTTTAAGAATGAACAATATAGTTTTTTTTAAACTAAAAGTCAATAAAAATTTCTTTGATTGAACTTTGTGAAACAGTAATTCGTAAAACCAAAACCAATAAATTGGATTGACCGAAGTTTCCGAGAGACGACATTCCTGGTATCGACAAAAAATCCGTAATCAATCCAGCCGTTTAAATTCTCATTGTTGAAGGATTTCTTATTATGGAAAAAGAGCTCATCATTCCAGAAAATTACCAGCCGCTATTGGGGCTGAAAGAAACTGAGAAAGCAATCCGCCTCATCAAAGAATTTTTCCAGATGAATCTCGCGGTTGAATTGAATTTGATTCGGGTGACCGCGCCGCTCTTTGTGAAAGCAGGAACCGGAGTCAATGACGACCTTAATGGTGTGGAATTGCCCGTCGCTTTCAAGATCAAAGCAATCAACAATACCATGGTGGAAATCGTCCAGTCGCTCGCCAAATGGAAACGAATGATGCTGGCAGACTATGGCATTAAGAATGGCGAGGGAATTTACACCGACATGAATGCGATTCGCCCCCACGAACAATTAGATAACCTACACTCAATTTACGTGGATCAATGGGATTGGGAACGCGTCATTCGCATCGATGAGCGGAACATTTCATTCCTCAAAAAGATCGTCCAAAAAATTTATGCTGTTATCAAAAGAACTGAAAAATTTATCGCGCAACAATTCGAAGTGATTGAGCCGATACTTCCTGAAGAAATAACATTTATTCACAGTGAAGAGCTGGAAGAAAAATATCCTAACTTGCTGCCGATGCAACGTGAATATGAAATCTGCCGCGAATTCGGAGCGGTTTTTATCATTGGAATTGGCGCTGACTTAAAAAGTGGCAGCCCGCACGATGGACGTGCTCCGGATTACGATGACTGGTCAACCCCGACTCAGCACGGCTTCAAGGGACTGAATGGCGATATTATTGTTTACAATCCGGTTCTCGATTTCGCCTTCGAGCTCTCCTCGATGGGCATTCGAGTCGATCCCCCTGCGCTGGAAAAGCAGCTGCAGCTTCAGGGAAAATTAGATCGAAAGACTCTGCCATTTCACCAACGTTTGCTGGCTGGCGAGCTGCCGCTTTCCATCGGTGGCGGGATCGGACAATCGCGATTGTGCATGTTCTATCTTCGCAAAGCGCACATCGGAGAAATCCAGTCGAGCATCTGGTCCGATGCAATGATTGAACAATGCAAAAGGAATAATATTATTTTATTATAATTGAGGCTCAGACAAGAAGAATATCAACTTTTTATAATTGAGGCAGATGATCGAAAAATGATAAGTCATTTTGATTTTTTAGCGTCGATATATGATCGATTTATTGGTCAATCGGATCCAGCACGATTGCAAAAAATATTGGATTTGCCAACACCAGGAATGCTATTAGATGCTGGCGGCGGAACAGCCAGGGTATCGGCGCAGCTCAAGAATTTTGTAAGCCATCTCGTGATTTGTGACTCATCCCGGAAAATGCTAGGGCAAGCAAAAAGCAAAGGAGGCTTAAGTCCGATTCAGTCTCATGTCGAGCAACTGCCATTTGCTGATAATAAATTCCAACGAATTATGGTTGTCGATTCGTTTCATCATTTTTCCGATCATCTGCGGGCAGTGATTGAGCTGCTTCGCGTGCTCGAATCCGGCGGGAAATTGGTGATCGAAGAGCCTGACATTGCCCGAATCCCAGTGAAACTGGTCGCGCTGGCAGAAAAATTGCTTCTCATGCAGAGTCGTTTTTTTTCGCCCGATCGGATTCGCGACATGTTCCTGACAGCCGGCGGCAATGTCTCGATCGAATATGATGGGAACTATACCGCGTGGATCATCATTGAAAAATGAGAGCTATAGTCATTTCAGGTTAAAATGTAACATGTTCTTACCGATTCCATCGCTCGCAGCGATGGAATCGGTTCTTAATGAGTTACAAACTAAACCTCAGAGATTTCTAAAAACCTCTGAGGTTTTACCGGGCGAACCGTCCGCCAGTTGTCGAATTCGCTCGTAATATCTGGATCATAAAAAATTAAGCCATATCAAGTATAAATAACTTAATTCTCCTAAAAAATGTGAACGACCATGCCAGCAAAAAAGAAAAAATTATTTGTTCTCGATACCAACGTCATCCTTCATGATAGCTCGTGCATTTACCAATTCCAGG
>JALOPY010000576.1 GCA_025453735.1 bacterium
CCTTTTGCTGTTCCATCCAGCTTGGTCAGAACGATCCCGGTGGCTCCCACAGCTTGCGTAAACTGTTTTGCCTGGCTGAGGCCATTTTGCCCGGTCGTTGCATCCAGAACCAACAGCGTTTCGTGAGGCACATCTGGCATGAGTTTTCCCAGAACGCGACGCATCTTTTTTAGCTCTTCCATTAAATTCGACTTCGTGTGAAGCCGACCTGC
Organism: bacterium; assembly: GCA_025453735.1. Lineage (GTDB taxonomy): Bacteria > Zhuqueibacterota > Zhuqueibacteria > Thermofontimicrobiales > Thermofontimicrobiaceae > JALOPY01. The sequence goes on from JALOPY010000576.1 coordinate 213, forward strand.
GGTGTCAATAATCAAGACATCCAGATTGCGACTCATGGCTGCCTGTAAAGAATCATAGGCGACCGAAGCCGGGTCAGCCCCGGGCTGATTTCGGATAATCTCCACATTGGCGCGCTGCGCCCAGATTTCCAATTGATCGGACGCGGCGGCCCGAAACGTATCTGCTGCTGAGATCAATACTTTTTGATTAGTATTTTTGAATCGTGCCGCCAGCTTTCCTATCGTCGTTGTTTTTCCTGTGCCATTCACTCCGACAACCATGATGACAAAAGGCTTTTGCTGAGGCTGAAAATATTGCTCGGAAACGACGTCCTGATTCTTTCCATGTTGATCTTCAAACGCGCGGATCATCGCGCTTTTTAAAAAGCGAATGATGTTTTCCGGTTTTCGAACTCCCAAATCATTGACTTTTTCCCTGACTTCTTCAATCAAACTCACTGTTGCATCGACGCCAATATCACCACTAATCAGCGTCTCTTCAAGCTCATCAAACAAATCATCGCTAATTTCATCATGCGATTTAATAATCGAGCTGATTTTTCCGATGATGCCTTCCCGTGTTTTTGTTAATTTATTTTTTAGCTTGCCAATCATCCCATCACCTTCAACTAAATTATTGTCTTCAAAAATAGACTTCAATCCAAATCTTTTGCTTTCATTTTTGCGGAATCCGCTTCTGGTGCAAATAAATATGCTTTTGCAGAAAGCTGTTTCGACAGCTTGTTTGCCAAATCGCGCAGATCATCTATCGAATTTACTTTTCCACTGGCAGCAGTCAGCGCTTTGCCTGTCTCTACTTCAATTAACCTGGCGTCTGCCTCGATGGCTGTCTTGAGCTGACTGATACTGCCAACGACGACCGCCTCCAATCCTGACAATTTACCGACTTCAACTGCGGTTTCGGCGTCAATCGTGCCCGTCTGTCCCAGGGATTGCTCCTGCAAAATTTTTTCGAGTTGAACCCGCTCCATGACGCTAAATTTGTCATCCTGAATCAGCGCGGTGATCAGCATCTCGGTCAACGTTTGTCCCAGCTTTGTCTGCTCGGTTCTTGCGTTAGCATCACTGAAGGAAAATGCGGCGATGTAGGGTTTGTACGCCATGTCATCGGAAGATGCTTCTGCTGGTTTTGGCTCTGGTTCAATTTTTGATTTGATGGTTGAAACTCTGTCCTTCGTATTCGCTCGGATTTTTTCCAGCAGTTTGCCCGCTCGTTGTCGTTCTTCAGGGTCTTTCAGAGATTTCACTGACTGCTCCAATTGGGTTCTCGCCAGATCTTCATCGCCTTGTTGATAATTAAGAGCGCCTAAAACGTAAAGCGCGCGGGGAGAATTTTTATTCATATCATAGGCGACTTTGGCGTGTTTTTTCGCATTGGCGAAATCATTTTCTTTATAAAATATTAATGCGGCAAGCTCATTCGCTAAAACGTTTTTAGGATTTAATCGAATTGCTCGGATCAACTGATCTTTTGCCCGGTCGAGCTGCTTTTCTTTAATTGACGAAACCGCGGATTGGGTCAAATCATTCGACCGTTTGATACGAACTGGCATTTGGGACCAGCTTTGTTCGGGCATAACCACAACTATTAAAATAGCTAGAATTATCATAGTAATAAATAATCTTGCCCTCATTGCAGCCTCCTTGATGTTGAAAATTTAATCGCTTCCTAAAAAGACTTTAATTATATCCGGAACTAACTTTGGATGTTGAATTAACGCTGTTTTAAAAATATTGATGATGGTTTGCTTGTCTGGTGCTTTCTTCGAGATCGTCGCGGCAGTGCGATTTAAATCGTCATCCGTAAGTTTATAGACCGCTTCTTTGAGACGATAGGAACGACGATGCGAATTGCCATTGACTTTATCCCATTCCTTCGCATAGGCCGCTAAAGCGGATTCGCTGACATCGTTTTTCTGAATCGCCTCCGCAGCCACCCTGCCAGCGATTTCGTCGCTGGCGATTATGCTTTGAATAATGCCACCCCCGGTCATCGGATTTGCCTGGTGCGCAGCATCGCCGATCAACATGAGCCCGTTTGCGACAACTTTTTCCATGAACTGGGCGCAGGGCACACCTCCAGCAACCGTTGTCAGGATTGCTGCTTCGGGAAATTTTTGTTCGATAAATTCTGTTAAATATTCGAGGGGCGATTTTTGTGCGGCAAACTCCCCTGAAATTCCCAGACCGATATTCGCCAGATGCTCATTTTTCGGAAATACCCATAAATAACCACCTGGAGCAAGCTTTGCTGAAAAATAGAAATCGCAATAACTTCGTTCGAGTTTTATGTTGGAAACAGTCATTTGAACGCAGGTTTCAATATCCTTCAATCCCAGGTTCGTCTTTAAGCCAGCCCACCGACCAACCCGGGATTCCACGCCGTCCGCTCCAATGACGATCTTTGCCTTGATCTGAAAATGCTTGCCAAGATGCAGCACTTTGACGCCAGCAATCGAATCATTCTCTTTTAATAATCCATAGACATACGCTTTGGTAACGACTTTCACTCCCTGCTGCGCTGCCATCATTGCCAGGTCATAATCGAATCGCTTTCGATCCAGGATAAAGCCAATATCTTCATGATGAACTTTGACTACCGTCCCATCAGGCGCGATGAGACGAACAGCCTCGATGCGATTGGCGATCCATTCCGGTCTTGGCTCCAAAACTCGTTTTAGCCCCTTCTCGCCAACTGCTTCGCCGCAGCGGACCGGAACGCCAATTTCACGATCTTTTTCAAGCAATAAAACTTTCGCTCCATGTTGCGCCGCGATTCGCGCCGCGGTCGAACCAGCAGGTCCGGCGCCGACAATAATTATATCGTAATAATCTTTCATCCCTGAATCTCCAGCGCCCGAACCGGGCACACCTTAACACATTTCAAGCATTCGGTACATTTTTCATGATCAATGACCAGCCGCGCTTCGTATAATTCGATCACATCAACCGGACAAACTGAAACACAGGTTCCGCAGAAATCACAGAGGTCGTTTTTGATGACTATCATCGGGGCATCCTTTTGCAATTCATAAACCAAAACATCATAACAAACCCAATTGTAAAATGATTAACGTATTCATCCACAAAAATTTTTTATGCTGCAAATCTCGGATATTCCAGGTCAAATCTTCTTCGATAATACCATTTTGAAAAGAAAAACACAGCTACAATCACAGCAAAATAGACTGGATATTTGACGCACACCGCCAGGGACGCAAAGAGCACGGTAAATTTTATCGCTCGCAAAATGTCATTCATGTTTTGCCGCGCAGCCGCAAGAATAAAAAGTGGCAGAGCTGCGATTGCCGGAAAAAACAAAATATAATCATGCAACAAAAAGGCCAGCGCCGCAGCAACAAGCTCAAAACCCAGTGCCCAGCAAGTTGTTGCTTTTTGCCCGTACCGAACGCCAAACGTGATCTTTTTGGCGGCACGATCGCCCGGAATATCCGGAAGCGTTGTTAATAAATAGACCGCGACCAGACCCACCGCGTAAGGAATGGCATGTATAACAAACTTCCAGTTTGACGCTCCAGCAGCAATCCAGCCACAGGCTGCAACGGACCAGCCACCCAGAAAATTGGCGATCACTCCTAAAATCGGCTTATCTTTCCAACTGAATGGCTTGAAACTATAGATGACGCCGCACGAAATGAAAATCAGAATAAAAATCAGTCCCAATTTATAATCAATAATAAAGGCAATTCCTAATGCGATTGTTGCAAGCAATGTTCCTTCTGCCGTTGCATTTTTTTTGTCGATTATATTGTTCGCAATGAAAAACAGCTTATTATTTCTTCTGTCAGTTTCGATGTCGGTGATTTGATTAAAAATAAAAATTGCGCCCATCATCAGCGACAGCAGAATCGCAATAGCGAAACCTATTCCAGTATGAAATGCGCCAGCGCCTTCCGATGTATTTCCCGGATCGAAAATAGTCTTCGCGTGATACCCGCCCAAAAAAACAGTCCATACCGGAAAAAACAGAGTTGGACGCATCACAAAAATATAATCCATGTATTTTATTCGATTATTCATCTACCTATGAAACAATGCCATTTTCAAGTTGCAATTTCACTATTTTTTGATCGGGAATAATCGGGTAGTCACCACTAAAACATGCCGTGCAATATCCGCCTCGTTCCTGAGGTACGGAAGCTAATAATCCCTCAAGTGACAGGTATGTCAATGAATCGACTTCCAGAAATTTCTTCGTCTCGTCAACCGTCATCGTATTGGCGATCAATTCCTCTTTGGTCGGGAAATCCATGCCATAGTAACATGGGAATCGAATTGGCGGGGAGCTGATACGCACATGAATTTCGCTGGCGCCAGCCTGGCGTACCATCCTGGCGAGCAGTTTCAGCGTTGTGCCACGCACGATGGAATCATCAACGATAATCACCCGCTTATTTTTTAGCACGCCTTGAACCGGATTAAATTTGATTCGGACGCTGAAATCCCGCATCGAGGGAACCGGGTGAATGAACGTCCGTCCGATGTAATGATTTCGAATGAGCCCAATTTCAAATTTTATGCCAGATTCCTGGGCATAGCCCAATGCCGCGGTATTGCTGGAATCCGGGACAGAGATGATTCGATCCGCTGCAACCGGGTTTTCCAGCGATAGCGTTTTTCCCAGTTTGCGGCGAGCCTTATCGACCTTTTCACCGAAGATGCGACTATCCGGTCGCGAAAAATAAATGAATTCGAAGATGCAAGCCTTTCGCTCGGCTTTTTCACTCAACCACTGCGAAGCAAGCCCGTTCCGGTCAATCACCAAAATTTCACCAGGATCGATCTCCCTGATCCATTCGGCATCCATGATATCGAGCGCACACACTGCGAAGCAAGCCCGTTCCGGTCAATCACCAAAATTTCACCAGGATCGATCTCCCTGATCCATTCGGCATCCATGATATCGAGCGCACACGATTCAGAAGCAAGAATATAGCCATTATCTTTCTTGCCAAGACAAAGCGGGCGAAAGCCTCGAGGATCTCTGACGCCGATCAGCGCATCACGGGTGAGGATCGCAAGCGAGTATGCCCCCTGGATCTGGTCTAACGCATCTTTTATTTTATCGATAAAATTGTGTTTCCGGGATCGGGCAATGAGGTGGAGAACGATCTCCGTATCGGTTGTTGTCTGAAAAATCGCTCCCTCATTTTCCAGCTTTTGTCTGAGTATCCGTGCATTGACAAAATTCCCATTATGCGAAATCGCCAGAGGACCATAGCGGGAGCTAACAACCAAAGGCTGGGCATTTATGAGCTGGGTCGAGCCGGTGGTCGAATAGCGGTTGTGCCCAATCGCCTTGTCACCCTGGAGTTTATTCAGATTCTGGACATTTGAAAAAACATCGGCAACTAATCCTAAATCCACATGCTTATAA
>JALOPY010000577.1 GCA_025453735.1 bacterium
GATTAACTCTAACATCGAAAAAAATCCTGATTTAATAAATATAAATCCAATTCATGAAAGTTGGCTGATAAAAATTATGCCAACAAATTTGGCAACTGAGTTAGAAAATCTTACACTGAAAAAATATTAGCAGGCAATGCCCTACTCCGCCAAATGGCAAATCAAAACAAGGCAGTGCCTTTCGCTCCCTAAAAATCAAACTATCACGGAGGATGCATCATGGTCGTTTTGATTGTTCTGATAACAGTTATCATCTTTATCCTGGCAGATTATGTAATACGAGTCGTCATGCGAAAGATGGAGGAATCTAAAATCAAAAAGGAAAGACAGGATGCGCTGGACATTGGTCTCCGACTCGATTTTGCTGAAGAAGCAAAAAGCCTGAAACGGGTGACCGTGGAAAATCCAAAAGCGAGGATTCTTGCCGTTGACGATGAAGAGATCGTACTGGACAGTTTTCGTAAAATTCTGGTGCTGGCGGGCTATTCGATAGAAACCGTTGAGACCGGACCCGAGGCGTTGAGCCTGATTCAAAAAAATGACTACGACTTTGTTTTCACTGACCTCAAAATGCCTATCATGGATGGCATCGAGGTCACCAAAGCAGTCAAACATCTGCGCCCTGATATTGATGTCATTGTGATCACCGGTTATGCGACGATTGAATCAGCAGTGGAGACGATGAAATACGGCGCCATGGACTATGTGCAGAAGCCATTCACCGAGGATGAATTAGTGGCTTTCGTAAACAAATCCTTAATTCGTCGCCAGGACCGCATCGAAAAAACAACGAAACCCCAGGTGCACCTGATTACTCCATCGATTGGCGAATCGGCGTCAAAACATGAGTTCAATGTGCCTGCTGGTCTATTTATTTCACCCGCGCACAATTGGCTGCGCCTTGAATTAAACGGCATGGTTCGGATCGGTGTCGATGATTTTACGCAAAAAATATTGGGCAAACTGGATAGCATCGCATTGCCAGAGAAAGGTCAAAAAACGAAAAAAGGCGATCCATTATTTTCAATCACCCAGGGCAACAATACGATTACTTTTCCGGCGCCAATCAGCGGAAAAATCGTATCTGTCAATTCTTCTCTGCCGGACAATATTGAATATGTGAATCTGAAACCTTATGAATTGGGATGGATGTGCTGCATCGAGCCCGCCAATCTTAACGAAGATTTGCAAACGTTGAAAATTGGCTCTGATACTGTTGCCTGGTATCAAAAAGAAATCGATAAATATTATGAAGTCGTGAAAAAGATCAATCGCGACAAGCAGGAATCCGGGACTGAAACAGAAAGCAGCGATGAGGCAAAAGCCAGACAGCTCAATCAGGAGATTTGGTCGGCATTTTCAACTTCATTTCTTCAAACAGCCTTTTAATAAAAATCGAAAAGCTTGAAACGTGCCACGCACTTTAAATTTTCAAACCTCAAAAGTGCGTGGCATGTTTTTCCGCACTTGTTTAGAAATCATCATCATAATTTAAATGTATCTCTGCATTCAAGTACTTATTAGTATTTGCTCCGTGAAACTCAGCGTTCTCAGCATCTCCTTGTAAAAAAATATTGTTTAGGCTGACGCCAATTGCCAACTGGCAAGTAAAGACATCGCGCTCATTCGCCCAAATCGCTTGAAAAAATGGAACCACCTGTGAGTGGGTTTTAATTTCAGAAATAATTTTTTCCTGTACATTTACAAAAAAAATTCTTACTTTCGCTAACGCTAACAATGAATCTTATCAATCACAATCGATCATGGACAAGCAAAAAATTCTTGAAAAATTAAAAGGTGGTTTGATCGTCTCCTGCCAGGCAGAAGGAGATGAGCCACTGAATTCACCTCAAATTCTTGCTGCTTTAGCCAGAGCCGCGATCCTGGGCCGCGCGTGTGGCATACGGGCTGAACGACCCGACAACCTTCTTGAAATCAAAAAATCAATTGAAGTGCCAATCATTGGATTATATAAACAGAAATATCCTGATTCAGAAGTGTATATTACTCCGACCCTGAAAGAAGCGCTCAAGGTTATTGAAACCGGAATCGACATCCTCGCGCTGGATGCGACACAACGACCTCGTCCCAATCAGGAATCTCTGGCTGAAATGATTCACGCCATTCGCACGCACCACGACGTCCTGCTTATGGCGGACATCGCCACGCTGGAAGAAGGCTTAACCGCTGTGAACCTGGGATTTGATTTTATCAGCACAACGCTGTCGGGGTACACCGAAAGCACTTTTCAGAAAGCCAAAGACAACAAACCCGATTTCGAGCTTCTCTCCACGCTGGTCGCTCATGTGGGGAATACGCTTCCCATTATTGCTGAAGGAAGATATTGGACTGCAAGTGACTGTATCGAAGCCTTGCGACTAGGTGCGTATGCCGTCGTAGTCGGAACAGCAATTACGCGTCCAACCATCGTAACCAGAAAAGTAGTGGATGAGATCGAGCGCTTTCACGAGATGAAGAGTCGTGTTGCGATTGGCATTGATCTGGGAGGAACGAAAACCGCGATTGGTATGGTAAATTATTCTGGCGAAGTCAAATCAAAAATAATAATTTCTTCAAAATGGAATGAAGGGACTGGCTCGATAGTTTCACAAATCATTTCTGAAATTCAAAAAATTATGCAATCTGCTGATTGCCCCATTCATGCCATTGGAATTGCTGCGAGCGGCAGAGTGAATCGTGAGCTAGGAGTGATCTTTGATGGCGTCCCGTTGGCAAAGGATTATTTTAATTTTCCATTTAAGGATCAGATTTCGCAAGCGTTGGACTTGCCTGTGATAACAGAAAATGATGCCAATGCCGCAGCTTATGCTGAGTATTCCACCATGAAAGATCATCCGCCCCAGCGACTTGTGATGTTAACGATCGGAACTGGAATTGGCGGAGGAATTGTGATCGATGGAAAATTGCTCCGGGGACAGGGAAATGCCGGTGAAATCGGGCATATCTGTATCGAACAAAACGGC
>JALOPY010000578.1 GCA_025453735.1 bacterium
CTCGTCGCCTGGATATGCTCGATGTCCCGGGATTTGATCTGGGTTGTGGTTTCTAATTTTTCTGGCAACAACTCCTTTTCAGCCGTAATTTCGATGCCGCCAATGTAAAAAACATCCGCTTCTGAGGCTGCTCCTTTTGCCAGCTCGCCCCGGACAGATGTCGCTTTTCCGGGACTGACCACCTGGCGCGGCAAAATCAAAGTTTGATAGCCATCTTTGATGAACTCCAGCGTGTAAGTTCCAACTGGCACTTGTGGGAATGAAAATAATCCCGTCGCATCGGTGACCGCCACTGCCGAGGTTCGCTGGATTTTCACGATCACATCTCTCAACGGTTGTCGGCTTTGGAGATCAACGACAATCCCTTTGATCGTCCCGAAAGAAACTTGTGAAAATAATTGTGAAGTCATCAGCATAGAAAATAAAAGAAGGAGAAAAATAAATTTTTTGGATATAATCATGTTCCGCTCTTTTTAGTTTCAATTGTTGTTACAAAAATATAAACATAAAATTTCTTATTGTCAACATGAAAATTGCTTGACATTTTAAAAAGATTTGTTTATAATTTCGCAGGCATTTTTCTATAAATTCTTAGATCGGATTTTCAATGTTTGTGTCAAAAATATTATAAAAAAATCCTTACAAGGAGCAACGGAGCTGACAGAGACTCACGGAGATTTTTGGGGAAGGACTATTTTGCTCTTATAAAATTCCGCTTAAACTTCGCTCGCTCCGATTCTCGTTGAAATAGAATTCCCAAATGATTAATGCTCTCCGCCTTAAAAAAAATAGCGGACAGGCAAAAAAATGGCGCATCTTTGATTTGCAAAGCTATGTTCTCTCTAAAAGCGAAAGAAATCGATTATGGACTGTTACTCTCCTCAAAACGTTTCTGCAAAATGCGCTTATCGACTGATAAAAAAGTACATCCGCGCAACTCCCATCGAGGAATGTCGCACCCTCTCAGAAATGACCAATAGCCAGGTATTTTTGAAAATGGAGCACTGGCAAAAAACCGGCTCGTTCAAAGTTCGCGGCGCACTGAACCGATTGCTCACGCTCTCGCCCGAACAAAAAGCTCGCGGGGTCATTACCGCCTCAGCCGGAAACCACGGACTCGGCCTTGCCTTCGCCAGTGAAATTTGCGGCGTCAAAGCCAGGATCGTCCTGCCGGTCAATGCCGCGCCGACAAAAGTCCACATGCTCTACCAGTTCGGCGTTGATATTGTCCAGGCGGGCAGGGATTATGACGAAGCCGAGGATGTGGCGCATCAGATCGAACGGGATTGTCAATTGACGTTTATCTCAGGCTTCGACGATCCAGAAGTCATTTCAGGACAGGGAACCATTGCGCTGGAAATATTGAACGCAATTCCTGATCCCGATATCATTCTTGTTCCCATTGGCGGCGGCGGACTGATTTCCGGAATTGCCATCACGATGAAGGAGAGGAAACCGAATATCAAAATTATCGGTGTGCAAAGCGAGGCATCCCCGGCAATGCACCGCGCCTGGCAGATGGACATGGTTGTGGAAACGCCGATCGATGAGACCATCGCAGACGGACTGGCAGGCCGATTGGTCAGTCCCAGCATTCTGACTACCGTTCAAAAATATGTCGATGACATCATTGTGGTGAGCGAAAAAGATATTATTCAAACGATTCTCTTTCTGCTCCAGCAAAACCACACCCTGGTCGAAGGCGCTGCTGCCGTTGGCGTGACGGCGTTATCCTCGGGCAAGATCGACATCGAAGGAAAGACCTGTGTTGCGGTGTTGACGGGAAGGAATATCGATATTGAGATGGTGAGGAAAGTGATGGGCAATTGAATTTTTCAAAATATTGATTTTCCCTTTTATCCCCGACGACCATTTTGCCAAACTCCGGTATGTTTTTATTTTGCTAACTTACTGGTTGGATGGATTATGTCGTTTAGTAAGATTTCAATTGAATTGCTCAATTTAATTCCTCCTTTGTGTTTTCAAGAATGTATCATTTCGCCTGGCAGATTTTGTCTTCCCCAAATTTTTGACTGCTAAAAAATATATATTCATCAGAAATCATTTTCCTCCGCGAACAAAAATCTTGAATACAAAACTATTTTTGATTATATTCCAGTCAACATTCAGCAACCAATATTAATTGCTAAAATCAATGACCAATCTCAACCTCTACACCAGCAACCGCCTCGAAATCCTTGCAGATAAATTAGCCGGGGTTTTGAACGCTCCACTTGCATCGCCGATGGAGCCGGAAATCATCGTGGTGCAAAGCAGGGGCATGGAACGCTGGCTTGCGATGGATCTGGCGCAACGCCTTGGCATTGCTGCCAACATTCGCTTCCCGTTTCCCAATGCCTTTATTTATGAAATGATCGGAAAAATTATTCCCGGCATCCCCGATGCTTCGCCTTTCGATTCGGAGATCATGGCATGGAAAATTATGAAACTGCTCCCCACATGTATGAGGCTGACTGGATTTGAAACCATTCGAAATTATTTGAAGACGCCTGACCATGATTTGAAAAGCTATCAACTATCTGAGCGGATCGCGGACACGCTGGATCAGTACTTGCTCTATCGACCGGAGATGATGCTGAAATGGCAAGAGGGGCAGGAAAACCACTGGCAGGCAATCCTGTGGCGCGAGCTGATCAAAGGCAATGAAATCCTGCATCGGGCTGCGCTGGCCCAGCGTTTTTTTCAAGCAATGGAGAAAAATGCAGGTCAGGGAAATTTCTTCCCCCGGAGAATTTCTATCTTTGGAATTTCTGCCCTGCCTCGATTTCATATTGGGATATTTCAAGCAATTGCCCGATTTTCAGAAATCAATTTTTTTATCCTGAATCCCTGCCAGGAGTACTGGAGCGATATTTTAACGGGTCGGGAAGCAAAGCGAGTCACTGATCGGGCGGCAAAGCCCCGAACCGATGCTGAACAACTGCACATCGAACGCGGAAATCCGTTGCTGGCGTCCATGGGAAACTATTTTGAAGCGCCCGGTAATTCAACTTTGCTCGCAATGATTCAATCCGATATTTTGAAGCTTGTCGATCCGGAAACCCAGGGTGAAAAACGACTGCTCAACCAGAATGATGAGTCGATCCTGGTTCACTCCTGCCACAGCCCCATGCGGGAGATCGAGGTTTTGCACGATCAACTGCTGAAATTATTCGAAC
>JALOPY010000579.1 GCA_025453735.1 bacterium
GTCGAAGGAAAGCTCAGCCGCTTTTTTGATATCACCCGCCATGGCGGCTGCCACGTAGTCCATCACCTTGATATCCATGGGACAACTCTTGGTGCAGTTATTACAGCCCATACATTTGAAAATCTCTGGATAATACTGGGCAATCACCTCACCTGTCGGTTTTAGCTCCTCGATATTGTAAGCCGCTTTATTGGCGGGGAAGAAAGGAATTTGGGTGATGTACATGTGCGGCTCGACCACGGTCTGGCAGGCAAGTCCGTAGTGCAACTGATAGTCGTTAGGGAACCGATAGATCGTGCCGCAAGCGCCGCAGATGCCGCCCCGACAGCCGCAGCCACGGATCAATTGATAGCCTGCATATTCCATGGCTTTTTGAATCGTCAACGAATTCGGCACATCGTATCGTTTGCCCATGACGAAAATCGGGATCAAATTCTTTTCTTCTCCATTGCCAGCTTGACCTTTTTCAGTCTGACTCATATAAAAACCTCCAACTCAGTTAAATTCCAAATCGCAAATCCCAAATTACAAACAAATTCCAAATTCCAATATTCATTTTTTTTTCAGCACGATCACTATTATTTAGGTTTGGATTTTGATATTTGAGTCATTATAATTTATTTGGAATCACGCCAAAGGCGGATGCGCCTCTGGCGCATTTGTTGTTTGGAAATTGGAATTTATTTTTATTTTACCACGTAATAAAAACTCCAATTACAATTCCAATAATCAACGCCACAAAAACCATAAAATAGTTATCCAACCATTTCAGCCCTTTTTTCTGAGGAATCACTTCCACCACCCGATCTTCCACCACATAATCTTTGATGCCCGTATCCACTTGGGGACAGGACATCACGCAGGCGTAGCATTGCTCACAATCCTCGGCAACCAGCACTTCCAGAGCGAAGGAAGTCCGCTGCACGGTTCTCGCCCGTCGATCAGGCTCTCGTCGCAGCACGGGACAGGAATCGATACAATTGCCGCAGGCGATGCATGCCCGATCCCCATCGACCAATACTTTTTCAGGCAAATAAAGTCGATGATATGGTTCGATCCCTTTGGAGAGCAACCGACAGCGAGCCACAGGCGGCTCTTTTATATCCAGAACAGTATTGAGCACTTGAATGGTTTGTGGACTTAAATTTTCTTCTTTTACGGTTATGTATGCCACAGTTCATAGACAATTTGTCTCAAATATTCGGCAGTTTCAAGCCGTTCTGCTGGACTTTTCGATAACCAGAATAGCTTTTCATCTGATTCATCAGTGATCGAAGCAATCGAGAAAGCTTTTTTATCTATTTTGAATTCATTCATAAGAGATTGCACTCCGTCCATCCCCAATTACCTAATTACCCAGTTGCCTGCTTTTTCAGCCACATAGTAAGGATGACATTTCGTACAATTGCTTTGATCCGACAAATCCTCACACTCCGCCCGAAAAATCACAAATTTCCCATGAATCTTGCCATGATGACATTTCTGGCAGACCTCCTCTGTTGGCATGGGCAGCGGCTTGCCAGGATGATTCATTGGCGTGACATTTTCATGGCAGCCTGCACAGGTGATGGGATTGCGAGCATCAACCTTCTCTCGCAAATGGCACTGACCGCAATTGCCCAACTTAATTTTTTCGATCAATTCCAATTGCTGACTCTCCTCATCCGTGAGCGATGCTTGCTCTTGCAGCGTCTGATAAATCTGTTGTTCTTCGGGACGAACCATCTCGTAGCGATAATGCAAACGCTTATTCAGCATCAGTCCAATTTCTGCCAATTTTTCAGTTGGCAAAAGGTATTGATCTCGTTCCATCACATCCAATCGGTCGGGGTGACATTTCAAGCATTGGTCACTTGTATAAGACGCACTGGGATCAGTCGGCTCAGTGAATTTCAAATTGGCGAAGCGCTGAGAAAGAACCTGTGCCTGGCTCACGCCTCGCATTGCCCAGTGTTCTACTGCTTTATCAGGATGACATTCCATGCAGCCTGGGGCACCCTTTTTCCCGATATCTTGATGTGGTATCGTCTTCAGATCAATCGCCACATACGGACCCTTGACGTAATGGCACGACAGGCAGGTCGATGGAATCTGATTGTAATAAATCATGCCCACAAATCCGACCACGGCAAAGATCGGTGCGGCGATGAGCACGATTTTGATATGATGCTTGATGACAAAGTCTTTGAGCTTTTCAAAGGTTTGTTTGTTGAAAATTTTCATTCAGAATTTTTGCTCCTTAATCACAGCCTGAAATATCTCAACTTCTTTCATTTAAAATCAAACCAGCGGAGTATGTTTGATTGACGCATTATCAATTAACAATTATCAATTGCCAATTATTATGAACAACTAATTGTAAATTGTAAATTGTGAATTGTCAATTGATAATTGATAACGACTATGAATCATTTAAGTTTTTCTGACCTTCACCCTCGTATCCATCCAGCCCTGCCCCTTGCCTATTGGATCAATTGATGATGGGATCACCCAATTCGGATGGATGCCTTTGTTACCTTTTTTCGGCCACCAGATAAATTTCGTATCGGGATCTTCGCTATCGAATTTTTCGGACTGGGCGATTCTGCCGTATTCCCAATGGCCGCAGCCGTTCGCCAATGCGATAATTTCAGGATGTACTCCCTCGGAAACATGGGCTTTGACTTTCAGCTCTCCCACAGGTGATTCAATGATGATCTCATCTCCCGTTTTGATTTTCAGCGACCGAGCCGTTTTTGAATTGATCAAAGCTGAGTTGGAATGATGAATTTCCGCCAGCCATTTGGCGTTGGCCAGATCGGGCCGCATGACATTGACGTGAAATGGAATCAAAATCAATTCGCCTTTTGCCAGATCGATGTGCTCCTTAATCGACTGATAAGCTGGCAAGGGAGACAATCCAGTGCCACGCTGGGCGATTTCAAATTTTTTCGATGGCGTGTTGAAGCCCTTGCTTCTAAAAATTTGATATTCCGCTTTTTGTCCTTCCGAAAACCAGATGCCATTTTTCTTTAAATTTTCAAAAGCCAGATTTTCAGATAATGCTGGAAGCTGGGCGGCTGTTTCTTTGATATAATCTTGGATGTTCTGATAATTGCAACTGGCAGCGACATTGCCCCCCATCTGTTTCGCCAATGTTAGCCAGATATCGTATAGTGGCTTTGATTCACCTCTGGCTTGAATAATGGGTTGCTGCACCGCTACAAATGGTATCATTTGATACGACGGCGTCGAATCCAGTGACCAGCTTTCGAGAAAGGTTGTGGCTGGCAGCACCAGGTCTGCGAGCGCCGCTGTCTCACTCATCACAGTATCCATGACTACAGTAAACGGCAGCAGCGATTCGTCTTTCATCACAGCCTGGGTGAAATTGCAGTCGGGCTGTTCATAAACAGGATTGGTTTTATATGCGAAATAAAATTCGACTGGCTGATTTTTTTCTTGAATCGATTTGAAGAACTCCAATGGATTTCGTTCTGCGCCAATTTTTTCATCGGGATCGAAATCTTTGATGCGATATTTTCTGGGCAAGCAATAGCCACCTTCGATGTCAATATTGCCGACGATGGCATTGAGCAGCAAGATGCAGCGCTCGTTTTCCGTGCCGTTGATATGATCGGTCACGCCGCCTCCAGAGAACGCCACACCAGGCTGGGTCGTCGCAAATTCGACGGCAATTCGTTCAATAATTCCAGCCTCGATCTGGGTGATTTCGGCAGCTTTTTCCAGGCTAAATTGAGCCAGGTAATTTCTTAAATCGGCAACTGAAATATTCGTCCACTGGCTGATGAATTGAGCGTTATGAAGATTCTTCTGCATGATAACATTCGCCAGCGCCAGCGCCAGCATGGCGTCGGTGCCAGGCTTGATGGGAATCCATTCATCACTTTTGCCAGCCGTATTGGAAAGCCGTGGATCGATAGTGACCAATCGGGCATGGCGGTCAATTCGCCCATCGATCAATCGTTGACTGAAATTGATAAAATAGGGATGGGACTCATACGGATTGCTGCCGAAGGCGAGAAAATAGCGACAATTGGCAGCATCAATCGTCTCGATGCTTTCGCCCCAGGTGAGTTGCTGGGCTTGGGTTTTATTGGAATTTTCCAGCGCATCGGATGTCAGGATGGTCGGCTGTCCTAGGATTTCAAAAAATCGTCGTGTCAAGCCACTGATGTGATGCCGATCGGCGTGAAAAACAAAAGCCTCCTCACGGCGCTGCTTCCCGATAGCCTGCAGCCGTTTGCTAATTTCCGCCAGCGCTTCATCCCAACTGATCTTGTTCCATTTTCCATCGCCTCGCTTGCCCGTTCGTTTCATCGGATAAAGAATGCGATCGGGATCGTAAACCTGGTTCATGCCTGCAATGCCACGAGCGCAAATTTTGCCCCGATTGTTGATGTGCTTCGGATTTCCCTG
>JALOPY010000580.1 GCA_025453735.1 bacterium
AAAACCGTTAAAACGGCTACTGTTGATTCTGATTTGTCATAAACACCTGAATTAATTCGGGTGTTTATGACAAAGTTCCCATATTTGTTGAACCGCTTCAGCGGTTTCTCATAACCAATTATGTTAGGTTGACGCTAATCGCCATCTGGCGGACCTCTACTTCAATAGTCACAAAATAAATTTATTTCCCCCAGAACTTTTTCAATTGATCGCGGCGGGTTGTGAGCTCCTTGATTTTTTTCTTACTCGGTCCGGCAAAGCTTCCAAACGGTTCTTTGTTCAAAGCGATTTGATACTCATCAATCGCATTATCGAACTCGTTGCGATCCTTTTTCTCATAAGCCTGGGCCATGTGAAAATGCGGCTCAGCAGATTCAGGGCGAAGCATCATTGCTTTTCCATAATGTGTGATGGCGTCCCAACACGCTGATTTGCTCCCTTTGCGATACAGAATTTTGCCTTCGGTCATGTGAAAATAGTATGCGGCATCTTTATGGTCAGGTTTATTCTCCAGCGCTAATTTCAGATATTTTCGTGCACTTTGTTCTTTATTTTGATCGTAAAAATTTTTGCCCTTTTGAAAACTGACTTCCGCGATTAGATTCAAGCTGTCAATCATTCCAATCCTGGCGAAAGCCACCTGATCATCGGATTTAATTTGGCTTGCCTGCGCATAATACAAACGTGCTTTATCGAGTAAGCCATTTTTTTCATAGCATTTGCCCAATTGATAGCAGGCATCGAAATTGGTGGAATCCATGTCAATTATTTCCTGGTACCCGGATATCGCTCGATTATATTGCTGTTGTTCTAAAAAATTATTTGCACTATCAAGTTTGATCTGGATTAACTCCTGCTTTGCTTCGGTATGAAATTTCGTGTGAGGATGAGACCGATAAACAGTCGTAAATGCCGCAACCGCATCGTCAAGCCTATCCAGCGCCCGGTACGATTTTCCCAGAATTAAATATGCTTCTGTATTCAAAGAGTCCTGTGCAATTGCTTTTTTACATTGCTCAATTGAAGATTCATAATTTTTATTTCGGTAAAGCTCATTAGCTTTTTTCATTCCGGCACAAGAAAGCGCGGCAACGCACGTTAGAAAAATTAAAAACTTCTTCATTCAGATCCACTCCACCTACTTTTTTTAAAATCATTGAAGCTGAAATTTAAATTAAAATTATTGAGATGTTTTCAGCTTGCACATTTATTTTATAAGTCATAATAAAGGCTCATCTCATAAGGATGCGGTCGCGATCTTACTTCATTGAATTCCTTGTTGAATTTGTGGTCGATCCAGCTTTCAATTAATTGTTCCGAGAAAATATTCCCAGCTAATAAAAATTTATGATCTTTTGCCAGGGCGTCCAATGCCTCTTTCAGAGAAGTTGGCAGAGATTTGATTTTAGCTAATTTCGATTTGGGCAATTCAAATACATTGATGTCATACGGACCAAAGCCTTCTTTTGTGGGGTCGATTTTTTTCTGAACGCCATCGATCCCTGCCATCAATAGCGCGGCGATGGCTAAATAAATATTGCAGGTTGCATCCGGCGGGCGGAATTCAAATCGCTTGGTCTGGGCAGTATTGGCATATTTGGGAATTCGTATGGCAGCGCTTCGGTTTGCCAATCCGAAGATTGCTTTCACCGGCGCTTCAAAACCGGGTACCAGCCGTTTGTAAGAAATTGTGCTGGGATTGGTGAACGCCAAGAGCGCCGGACCGTGTTTCAGAATGCCGCCAATAAAAAATAACGCCAGATCGCTCAGCCCCGCGTAGCCGGTTTCATTATAAAATAAATTTTTGCCCTCTTTCCAGAGCTGGATGTGAATATGCATACCGCTGCCGGCTTCATTGTAAAGCGGCTTGGGCATAAAAGTTACTGTTTTCTGATTTTGTTTGGCAGCCATGCGTATCACATATTTGACTGTCATGGTTGCGTCACACGCTTTCAAAAGCGGATGATGATGAATCTCGATTTCTGATTGACCAGGTCCGCCAACTTCATGGTGATGATACCGCACCGGGATGTCGCATTCCTCGATGAGCTTCACCATTCTGGCGCGAAGGTTATACAGATTATCCAGCGGCGGGATGGCGTGATAGCCACCCTGTCGCGGTATTTTATGACCCAAGTTTTGTCCCTCATCCGCGCCGGAATTCCAGTCCGCTTCTTCAGAATCGATTCGATAGCTGGCAAGGTTGATGTCGTTAATATAGGTGATGTTGTCAAAAATATAGAATTCAAATTCAGGACTCCATAGGCTGGTGTCTGCGATTCCGATGCTTTTTAGAAATTGCTCCGCCCGCAAAGCAATGTTTCTTGGATCATTTTTGAACAGCTCTTGCGTGTCTGCTTCATGCGCGGAGCAGATGAAGCTCAATGTTTTCTGCTCCCAGAATTTATCGATCAGCATTGTCGATATATCAGGAATTAACACCATGTCGCCCGCTTCTAATTTTTTGAAACCCGGGATACTCGATCCATCAAAGGCGACGCCATGGGTGAACACGGATTCATCGAACTGGCTGGCTGGAGTCGTCAGATGATGCCAGCGTCCGAATAGATCACAAAATTTTAGATCGACCATTTCAATTTTCTGTTGTTCGGCAAACTGCAACGCCTGTTTTACATTTTGATTCATTCAATCCTCCGTGAAATTGTTTGAAATAATGTTGGCAGTTTTAATCGGGAATATTGCATGCAAAATCTTTGTTATTTTTTACAAAAAAATCCTTAACACAAAGATACTAAGAAACCACAAAGAACACAAAAAAAGAAGAACATAGCTAGCAAATTGATTAATGAAGTAATTTCCCTACAATGAGAAGCGGAAGAAGCGGAGTTTAAACGGAGTTTTAGAATCGCCAAATAATTCCTTAAAAAATTCTCCGTGAGTCTCTGTTTACTCCGTTGCTCCTTGTAAGATTTTTTTTTGGTATTTTTTTCACAAACTTTGAAATTCCGATACAATT
>JALOPY010000581.1 GCA_025453735.1 bacterium
CCTGAATTTTTTTGATACGGCGCTGACCAGGGGCTCCAGGTGGAATTGGGCTTTTGCGTATTGCCGGATCGGCTGAGCAATTTTATCATGTTTCCTGATGGCAGGTTTTGCTCCCAGCTAATCATGCCCCATTGCGTATTCATCTGCGCATCAATTACTTCAGATTTATATTCGCCAGACTGGGCAAATCTCGATTCCATCGAATAAATTTTTCCCAAATTTGACGTCGCGATCCAGGTTGCCCCTGGTTTGCCAGGAACGAATGTCACGACCTGGGACTCATCGAATTTATGGAGGTAGGTTTTTTCATCATTCGGCAAAATTTTGAATAAACGCCCATTGTTGCTGGCGCCAACGAGGAGAGAATTATCAGCATCAATAAAGATGCTCTGAACCTGATCCTGCTCCATATTCCAGATGTTTTTGATGACGCCATCCGGCTGAATTTTGATGATGCCGCTGGCAAAAGTTTTTGGTTTTTCTGCTGATATGGATGAGGACGTGATGATAATTTCATCGTCAATTGAGGGCTTTGAGCTGCTGGTTTTTTCTTTCTCGATTTTGAAGCTCGGCAGCGCGGTCTCTTCCTGTCCCAGCACAGCGGCATAAATCGTTCCGTTTGATGCCACGCAAATCTGATGAATTTCCTGGAATTCCGCGTCGTAAATCACAAACGCCTCTTTCTTGCGATTGAATCGGTACAGGTAGCCATTATTAAAGCTTCCCGCGAGCAATTGCTCATCTCGGTCCCAGGCAAGACTCCGGATGTGCGTTTCACTGCTTTCGTAGAAAATCGAAGATTTTCCCTGCTGATCGACCTGGAAAATTTTTCCGCTATCACCTGTGGCGATATAACATACGTTCTGTCGATCGAACAGAATGTCCCAGATGTATTTTACATCGAGATCGACAAACACCTCCGGCTTATTATTCCGGTCGAACCGGTAAATTTTCCCATCCGGTGACGTGCCTGCATAAAGCAGTCCATTGTTATCGATTGATAAAGAATAGACTTCAGCAGCTTGCCATTCTGCAATAATTTGACCTTTGCCCGATGGATCAACTTGCAAAATTTTAGCCCCGTCCCCGGTCGCAAGGTATAAATTTCCATTCTTATCCGATACAGCATCCCAGATAAACGGACGCGCACTATCAAAAATGGGCTTGACTTCAGGCGCAAGCAGCAATTCTCCTTCCGAGGTGATTGAGATGCCCTGCAGCCGACCGTTCAGCAAATCATTTTGATTTTTATATGTTTTTGTCTCCGGCAACGACGCGTAAACTGCTCCAATGAAGAAAAAAACTATCACAAACAGAACAACAAATTTTCGCATCCAAAGCTCCTTCTATAAAATATGGTAATTGGACTCTATCCAGTTAGCCATGTGCGTCAACTTAAGCCTTTATTAACGCAGAGACAAAGAGGACGCAAAGCTACGCAGAGAGTTTTTTTCGAATTTCCATATTAAGACAATAAATTTCATTAAAAAAAAGCATTCTCATTAAAAGATAAATAAAAATATCTCGGCGTTTCCTCTGCGATATCAGCGACCTCTGCGGTGATTAGCTTTTAGGTGGACGCCTATTGCCAGTTGGCGGATGGAGTCCAATTAATCAATGAACAGTAAGGTTAAATTTTCTACCACCAAAAACTTCAAAATCGACTGGAATTGTCCATTCAGCCAGAATTTTTTCATTCATTGAATCATAAATTTTTTGTGTTTTCTTATCGGCAAGTATCTGAAAAATTGACGGCGGCAGCGAGGGATATTCTCGCCCATGCAGAATCGCGCCTTTGTCTGCCGATCTCAATTGAATAATAATGTCGGTGTTTTTTCGTTTGCGGTTGAGCAGATCGACCAGCTCGCTGAAATTCTCGGGACTAAATCTGCCAATCCCTGCTTGAGCTTCCCAAGCCGCAACCTCAGGCCGACCACCAATGGCAATGATGATATTTTTTTCAGGTAGATTTTGGGGAATCCGGATTCGCTTTTTCACTTCAAACACTTTTCCCTGGTAAGGTCGCACTGAGGCAATAACCGTCAAGCTATCACCCGATGTGATGATCTGTTTGTCATAAAATATTTTTTCGATAATAGCCAGTTTGCGCCCTGGCTGGGCATGAAAGGTCAAATCGATTTTATTAATTTTCGCAGTCTCAAAATTGTTCAGCAATAACGCACTGAGTGTCATCACGATATCAACAGCAGCCGCAGATATATCCTGTCCGGAACCGATGGATATGGGATTTGCCGCTCCCGAATAGAAATCATCCAGAATGACATCCGCTGCATTTTCCAGGTCGATCCGTCCAGTCAGCTTAATGGCGTAGTCTCCCATGCCCATTCGTGCGGATTCCAGCGCATTTATCAATGTCATCCACAAAAATACCGGAACGATGTTGTAACTGGAGCGGTCATTTGCGACCATAAATTTGAAGGTCTTCTCCTGGGAAATTGGCGAATTTATCCTGACGTGGACAGGTATGGCTGGGGGAATCTCTCCGATAATTCCCATAATTCCGGTCGAGCGGTCCTGGCGAATAGTGCCGATGATGTTTGTCGCCACAGCATACTTATTTGATGCATAGAGGCTGGATAGGGTGGTGATGACTTTTGCCTCTGCCATAGGAATATTGACCGGCCCATTGTTGAAAAAAGGGTGTCCGAATGCCAAAATTTTATTCTGATCGCGGAGCGTGACTGTTCCCACCGCGCTGATGTCAAAATCGCCATTGATAATGGAACCTGCGATTGCAGCGCCAGGCGCAATCGTTTGCCTCGCTTCTGATTCATTCGGGTCGAGCTTTCCTCCGGGGAGGGGAATGAAATTCAATTGTTCAAAATGGCTGCTAAATTTTTCAAGGATACTCGGGTGGAAGCCGCTGTAAACAAATGGAATTGCGATAGGCTTGAAGTCCTGAAGCTGAGGGCTTTTCAGTTGCTGCAATTGCGCGAACAGGTCGAATTTTTCTACGTATGCCGGTGTGTTATTTGTCAATGTGATTAGCTCCTGGTCGCGGATTTTTTCGCGATTGAAAATTTCCAGCATCTCTTCAATGGGCGTGATCCCGGCGATGGGTTCCTTCATAAAAATTCCCA
Source organism: bacterium (assembly GCA_025453735.1). GTDB lineage: Bacteria > Zhuqueibacterota > Zhuqueibacteria > Thermofontimicrobiales > Thermofontimicrobiaceae > JALOPY01. Next base: position 3,102 of record JALOPY010000581.1, read on the forward strand.
GCGAGTAAGCCAGCGCGCCCATTAATTTGTCACCAATATAAATTGGGCTGCCACTCATCCCGGCGACAACGCCAGTGTGATTCACTTTTTCGCCAAGCAATCTGACAATAACCAGGTCACGCTTGGGCATGAAATTATGAACAATATTGATG
>JALOPY010000582.1 GCA_025453735.1 bacterium
CCGAATGCCGTATTCCTGCACACCCAATCGGGTATCTTCGACATTTGCCTGCAGCACGATCACACCATAGCCGTCTCGCTGCCATTTCTGGTACATTTTTACGCGGCGATCCAATTCGGGCGATTTTTTCACTTTGCCATTGACGATCTCCGAATCGACATCCATGCCAACGACATTTTCTCCAATCGTCAATCCTGTGCCTGCTAGCGCCGAGCCAATGGCAAGTCCTTCCCAGTTATTGAGCGCCACATTGGTTGATCCCAGGCCTGGAATCATGATCGGCAGTTTGAATTTGATGCCATTGATCTGCTGTTCTAATTTTACATTGGGAAATATCGCTTTATCGCTATCAGCCTCGATGCCATGAGCGCCAACAGCGGTTCCCAGAATGGTGAAATGCGAATAATCAACCGGGTAATCCTTCTCCGAAGCCGTGGTGATAATTCCAAATGGCTGTGGGTAAATGACCTCATGCCCACGATAAGCAGATTTGCCAATTTCGCACATGCCGATACAGCCATCGACACAGGTGACACACATCCCGCTCGGCGGGACAATCGAATCTTCAGTTCTGTTCTTGGTCAGCTGCAACTCTCCTTAATTTATTTAAATTCTTTTATATTTTTTTTATTCTTTGCTTTTCAATTCTTATTCAATCGTGATTACTCTTTCCCGCTTCGGAATCCGATTGGCGGCTTGTTCGCAAGCGACGCACGGATCCATATAACATGTCATGTCATCAAAATAATTGACGCATGGCGGTTCCAGATTAGCACAAGCATTGCAGATCACGCCACTTTCTTTCACGTTCGGCCCGATGCAGCGAGTCTGGCAAGCGGGACAAATATAAATACAGCCACCGCACAAACGACACTCTTCAGATTTTAAATCAAATGGCGTGGTAATATTTCGCTTTTCACCTCTTCCAACAAAGCCGATAGCTTTGCCCATCATCTGTTCTGCGCACATCCGAACGCAAAGTCCGCAATTGATGCAATCCTCATATTCTTGCATAAAGCGAACCTGGCGTACGCCATGTTTGGAAGCTAAATCCTGAATGACTTTTGACGTGGGGCACGTCGCCAGGTACAATTCGATGATCATTTTTCTGGCTTTCAACACTCGTTCCGAATGCGTGTACACTTTCAAACCCTCAGTCGCCGGATAGGTGCAGGAGGTCACCAGCTTCGTATTGGGTCGCTCTCCAATTTCCACCACACAGAGGCGACACGCGCCATAGGGGCTTAGTCCTTCATTGTAACAGAGCGTGGGAATATTGATTCCCAAAAAATTAGCTGCTTCCAGCAGTTTTGTCCCACGCTCTACCTGAACATATATTCCGTTGATCATTAGCTCGATCATATAATAATTTCCCTTTTTTCTGTTGACAGTTTTTGAGTTATTTTTCCTCAGCCAAATAAACTTCCATATCACATCGCAGGCACCGGGTTGCTTCTTTAATCGCCATTTCCTCAGTGTAAACCTGCTCCACTTCCTCGAAGCTTTTCACTCGTTTTTCTAATGGAATTCGCTGAGGTTTGATGATATTATAGTCCACAGGCTCGGCATCGAGGTCGAATGGAATATCGGCTGGCTTATGAATGCGCCAGGGATACGTTTTTCCAGTTTCTCCGGTCAGAAATTGATCGATCGACTCGGCGATTTTCTGACCCGCCCCGACTGCTTTGATGACCGTAGCGGGTCCAGTCGCCACATCGCCACCAGCAAATACATTGGGAATACTGGTCTGTCCATTTTTGCTGACTTTGATGGTTCCATCCTTCCAGGTTTCAACCTCCAATCCGGCAAACAATTCTTTCACATCGGCAAATTCGCCAATTGCCGGGATCACGATATCCACATCGAACGTGTATTCAGAACCTTCTCGCGGGATGGGCTTGCGACGACCATCCTTGCCAAAAATATCCAGGTCCATTCGGATGCATTGAATGGCTTTGACTTTTCCTTTTTCACCCAGAATCCGAACCGGTGCAGACAGGGCTTCCAGCCTGATCCCTTCTTCGAGGCTATCTTCGATTTCATCGCGAAACGCGGGCATCTCATCTCGCGTTCTTCGATACACGATGGTTACCTCTTTGGCGCCGAGCCTCACACAGGTTCGAGCCGAATCGATCGCGGTATTGCCGCCACCGATGATCGCCACTCGTTTTCCTTCGACAAACGTGGGCTCGCCCAGCTTGACATCTCGCAGAAAATCGACGCCCTGAAATACGCCGAGCAAATCTTCACCTTCGACGCCCAGAGAGCGATCACCATACATTCCAACTGCGACAAAGAAGGCAGCAAATCCATCCTTCATCAGTTTTTTAAATGGAATATCAGCGCCAACTTTCGTATTGAGCTTGATCTCCACGCCAAGCTTTTCGATAGCCTTGATCTCTCGTTGCAGCACATCTTTGGGCAAACGACTGGCAGGGATTGTCTCTGCCATCATGCCGCCAGCTAACTCGTGGGCTTCAAAAACGGTAACGGGATAACCAAGCCTTGCTAAAAAGTACGCCGCGCTTAAGCCAGCGGGTCCGCCGCCAATGACGCCAATTTTATGCGGAAGCTTCTTTTTGGCGACGGGAATGTTTGGAATTTTCTTGGCTCGTTCATAAATATAATCGCCTGCAAATCGCTTTAACGAACGAATTGCCACTGTATCGTCAATCTGATTGCGTCGGCATTTGAATTGGCAGGGATGATCGCACACTCTGCCACATACGGAGACAAACGGATTGGTATTCAATATTTCGAGATAAGCGTCTTCATAACGTTTTGCTGCAATATAAGCAATATAAGCCGGAGCATTGGTTCCCGCAGGGCAAACATTTTGGCAGGGCGAGATATAAAGCTGACGACAGACGCTGGCAGAGCAATGCTTATCGATGATGTGCTCGAGATATTCATTTCGGAAATAGCGAAGCGTGCTGAGTACCGGATTGGCAGCCGTCTGTCCCAGTCCACATTGGGTGGTATCCTTTACTGTAACAGCCAATTCTTCCAGCAGCGCCAATTTCTCCATGGTCCCGCGTCCTTCGGTGATATCGGTGACCAGCTCATGCATCCGTTGAATGCCTTTGCGACAGGTGTAGCATTTGCCGCAGGATTCATCCTGCAAAAAATTGAGAAAATATTTCGCCACATCGACCATGCAGGTATCTTCATCCATCACCACCATGCCGCCGGAGCCCATGATCGAGCCAGCTTCGGCCAATTTTTCATAATCGACCGGCAAATTTAAAAGCTCGATGGGCAGACAGCCGCCCGATGGACCACCGGTTTGAACAGCTTTGAATTTCTTATTACTGGGGACGCCGCCTCCGATATTGAAAATAATATCGCCCAATGGAATGCCCATCGGCACTTCGACCAGTCCGGTGTTATTGATCTTTCCCACGAGCGAGAAAATTTTTATTGGTCGGCTTGCCCCACAGTCCTCGTTGAATCGGAAACGGCGGGCGCTGGCGTGGCTCGCCCATGCGGCCTTCAATCGATGCAATGAGCGCGGTTTCTTCGCCACAGACAAAGGCTCCGGCGCCGCGCGAAACTTTCAGTTTGAAATTAAAGCCGCTTCCTAAAATATCATCTCCTAATAGTCCATATGCTTCCGCCTGTTTGATGGCAATATTGATCTCCTTGACTGCCAAAGGGTATTCATCGCGGACATACATAAAACCAGTATTTGCGCCCATGGCATACGCGCCGATGATCATGCCTTCTAAAACAGCATGAGGATCGGATTCTAACACACTTCGATCCATGAACGCGCCGGGATCCCCTTCATCTGCATTGCAGATAATATATTTTTCGTCTCCCTTTGAATTGCGACATAATTCCCATTTCAAACCCGTGGTAAATCCCGCGCCGCCTCGTCCCCTTAAACCGGAAGTCTTGATTTCCTTGATAATTTGCTCCGGTGTCATTTGAGTTAATGCCTTTGCCAATGCTTCATATCCGCCCAGGGCAATGTATTGATTGATATCCTCGGGATCGATGCGACCGCGATTTTTGAGAACGATGAGCCGCTGGTGTTTGAAAAATTCGATGTCGCTCAAAAGTGGGACGGTTGTTTTTTCTTCAGATGGGAGGTACATAAATTTTTTGACCGGACGACCTTTGATGAAATGTTCTTCAATTAGATAGGGCACATCTTCTTCTTTGAGTTTCTGGTAAAAAATTCCTTCAGGTTGCACAATAACGATGGGGCCGCGCTCACAAAATCCACTACACCCGGTGGTAACCACCTGAATTTCCTGATCAAGCCCCCGTTTCTTTAATTCGTTTTGTAACGCTTCTTTGACTTTAAAGGAATGATTTGAAACACAACCTGTACCGGCGCAGACCAACAAATGTGCTCGATAATGTTTCAATTTGATCTCCTTATTTGGTTGTATCGGAATTTCAAAGTTTATGTAAAAAATATGACAAAAAAATCTTACAAGGAGTAACAGAGTCAACAGAGTTTCACAGAGAAATTTTTGGAGATATTATTTGGCGGTTCTAAAACTCCGTTTTAACTCTGCTTCCTCCGCTTCTCATTGTAGGTGAATTACTGTATTGATCAATGCTCCAAAAAAAACGGCGCAGCTTCGATTTGCGAAGCTACGTTCTTATCGAAATTTGAAAATAACAGTCGTCATAATCTCAAACTCGTCTTTTTGACAGGATTAACAGTCATAATCTCAAACTCGTCTTTTTGACAGGATTAACAGGCTTGCTTTTTTTAATTCATAAATCTAAAATCGTCAATCCGAAATCGATTAGTATGTTCTTTCGCTCCCAATCGCCAGCGCATATTTGGTGACGATAGTGCCACCCAGAACATGTTCTTCAAAGATCTTCTTGATTTTTTCTTTGGTCAGATCGACATATTTCACTGGTGGCTTGCCGGGCAATTCCACGGTTGCCATGGGTTCACGACTGCAGAGACCGGCGCAGCCGGATGTTGTAACGATCACATCGTGCACTTCCTTTGCTGTGATCTCGCTCATCAAGGCATCCATAATATCTCTTGCGCCGGAGGCAATTCCGCAGGTGCCCATGTGGACCGTCACTTTGGCTCGTCCCGCTCCCTCTCGAAGCACAACCGTCCCCC
>JALOPY010000583.1 GCA_025453735.1 bacterium
AATTGAAAAGACTATCCATTATTATGCGATAGTTGGAAGTTACAATCTCAATATAGACAGAAAAACAGAAGATATCGCCTTTCTAACCGGCAAAATATATTTTCGAGACGATTCGATACTCGACTTTTAAGAATTTATTGAAAGAACTGATTTGACCATTGAAAAATATAAGTATGGTTACAATTACCGAATTGGCTCGGAAATTGTTTTCCGATACGATAATGCTCCCGATCCAGCAGCAAGGAATTTAAAATCATTTCCTCATCATAAGCATACTGGTAAAAGCGAAATTATTGAATCCAGGCAAATCAGTTTGAACGAAGTCCTTGATGAAATTGAAACAATCATGTTAAGCAAGCTCGATTAGAACAGCATTTGCATTAATTTATAAAATGCAAAATTTTTGTTAAATTGAAACCGAAAAGTTGAACACATAATTGCACGCTATGAAATACTGCGCAAACCTCATTCCAGTTCTTTCTTTCATTATTTTCACAAAATATTTTTTGGCACTTCAAATCGATATCAATCCTGACCAATCCTTGAAAGATGATGAGCACCAAATCAGCATCTATGAAAAATATAGTATGACCATCATCTCCATCGCGGACACCTTCGATTTTGTTTTTATTCCCCAAAATGCCAAATCGATAAAGTCAGTGGCAAAGAAGGGCAATTATAAAATTATGATCAATGGCTCGTTTTTTAGTGGCACAAGATTAGCGGCGAGACATGCCGGCTGGCTGAGTCTGTTCGGAAAAACCTATTCTCCAATTGGGAAAGATCGCCAGGTTTCACATATCTTTCGCTATCATCTTGATGAGAAAAAAGCGAATCTCATTCCCTATCAAAAATTCATTCCCACTGGCGACAATCGTTCAATCGAATTTCAGACCGGACCTCTGGTCGTTGATAGCAACAGAGTGGCGCAAAAATATATCGCTGAATCCATTAACGGGCTGAGCAAACATACCCGCACCTTATTAGCGATAACGGATCAACAGCATTTCCATTTTATCACTGTCCGAGAACGGGTGTCGCTGGACGAATTGGGAAATTACCTGACAACTCTCGCCATCTTTGCCAACCAGCGATTGGATGTGGTGAATCTTGATGGAGGACCATCCGTAGCTTTGTACGTTGAAAAATATCCCGAGCTGAATTACAATGCTGATGCGAGATTACCGATTTTGCTTGGAGCGAAATAAATCCGCCTGATGATCAATCATCAGGCTAAGAGATGCAAGCATCATAAATGATGCTTAAAACCTGCCAACCAGGATGCTTCCAGCATCCTTCCACATCTTAGCCTCGTCCCTCGGGGCGAGGCGGAACTAATAGCCTTCTCAAATGGTTCATATTCCATACCAAAAATTCAAACCTTGACAGCATCGAGGCTTCATGACAGAAATCATCCGCAAAGCTGGTGATGAACAATATCTACCCTCCGTAAACGAATTAATAACTGCAAAGGATAATTCAGGCGTCGAAAAATTCAATGCCCTGACATTGCAGCAGCAGCTTGAAATGGTTCTTGGTTCATCGGGACGGGAGCGGGTCGAGCTGATGTATCTTTCTGATCGCTTTAAATCGCTGGTCGGAGCCATGCCGGCGCCGGAAATCCTGTTCACGTTTGAAGAGGTCGGAATGGATGTGGCACTGCCGATCATCGCCGCGACCAATCATGATCAATTCACCTTTCTGACGGATATGCTCTGCTGGCAAAAAGAGGAGGTCAGTCCCGAGGCGATCATCGAGTGGCTGGCGATACTGGTCGAATGCGGCGAAGAAAAAGTCCAACAGTGGCTGGCAAAAGTCGAGCCGGAATGGTTCATTCTCATTTTGAAGAATCTCGTCACGATATACAAATGCGATGAGGAAGGCGAGCCGCCGGATATTCCCGATGCTGACTATCTTTATACGATCGATGGCATGTATTATTTCGATTTTTTGGACTCACACGCGATCGATCCCCTGCAAACGATTTTGTCCATTTTTCGGGATGAAGACCCCGATGGTTTCCGGGGAATCATGGAAGCCGCGATCTGGACCGATATTCGGGAAACAGAGCTTTATGCCGCGCATTTTCGGCAAAGCAGATTGTCTGAGTGGGGATTTCCGGAATTGGATGAAGCCATGTCGATCTATCAATATTTCAATCCAGCGGAACGCAAGACAGTTGTCCAGGAATTGGAAAACGGATTGAGCGAATGGACGGATTTAAGCGAGGCATCAAGCTATCCCATCAAGTTGAATGAGCAACAGGGCTTTCTCGCTGCATGTATCAAGCTGGTCGACGATGGAAAACGGATGGCTCGATTCTCGCAAGAGTTGGTGCTGCTGGCTAACAAGGTTCAGGTGGCAGATGAAATGGCAAAAATTGGCGCGTTGGAGAATATCCGGCTCGCATCGAAAAAAGCGATGGGATACGTAACCCTGGGGCTGGCAGGGCTGAGCAATGTTGATCCGCTCAAAGCTTCTGAGCTTATCGGCAGGGTTCACACGGAACGATTATTTCAAGTTGGATTCAGCCAGGTGCAGGATTTGAAGCGCGCGGCTCGGAAAATTGCCAGGAAGCTTTCGCTGAAAAAACACCCGGAGAGGATGAATCAAATTCCCTCTCCGGATCGAGAAATTTTGAAAGGCTTGTTAAAAAGACAATCAAAATATTTCGTTCACGATCAGCCCGCACCAAAAGTCGGCTATATTGATTTTCATGAGCCGGAGCAAATCAAAAACTGCTGGCGAGCATTGAAGAATATCGCCAAAATCGAGTTTGCTAAACCATAATGGCTTGCCTGAAGTTTGCCCGAATTTATTATTCACCCTCAATTGCTCCAATTGCTTTATATTCATTCCCAAACTAAGTAATCGTCTTTGCCACAATTGCATAAGCGCCATGCTTCGAATCTGCTGGCAATGGCACTGTACTGACATGCTTTGCTTGCAAAAATAGTGAAGTCAACAA
>JALOPY010000584.1 GCA_025453735.1 bacterium
TTTGTGTGATCTGAATCATCTGTATTTGATGTGATACATTGTATCTTAATTATATACAAATCATGGAACAATGAGATTTTTTCTTACAGTTAGGTAATCGAACATCTCATTATAAATAAATTAATTAGAATTTTAGTTTTGTCATGGCACAGAAGTTGCTTGAGTAAAGAACAACAAGAGATGGTGCCTGCAAGCAAAAATTTGAAAGGAAAAGTCATGAAAACAAAATATGCAGCATTGGTGATTGGACTTACGTTTGTGATGCTAACTGCTTCTATTGTGGTTTCTGCCCCGCGCAACGAGCTGACCATGCGCTTCATAAAAGTTTTAAATATGAATACAAAATCAAGTGATTTATCGTCGCTTCCCGGCGATACCCAAATTACGCCATTGTTTATTCGCTCCACCCAAAAAGGTGAAATCGACTTAACGATGTTGATTGCTCATGACGATCGCATTACCTCGATTGCCAAGCAAATTATGAATACAACCATTATTCCGCTAATTTTCTCGGTTTCAACAATGCCATTTATGGATATTAATTTTCAGCCTGAATTGTTGTCATTTGAACAAAATGGAAAAAAATGGTCGCCTGTTGCTAATAACGACAGCGGTACCCTGTTCCCCCTGGATGAAAATATCCCGTTTGGCGGAAAGCTCACTGAAACACAGCCGCACCAGGGCGTCATTATGCTGCCCGGCTGGTTTGATATGAATAACCCGATTGAAATTAATTATAAATCGTTTAGAAAAGTTTGTCTGCTCAAATAAGCTCCCCTTCTAAATCGCAACAAGAAAAAGCGATGTTTTCAAAATAATCACCATTATTCTGAAACATCGCTTTTTTTTATTTTCACTTCGGTTCACCGATGTTGAAAATCCAGTTTCAACCAACATATTCCTTTCTAACAATCAGACTATTTAATTCTTTGAAACAGAACAAAATTTTTCTTGTAATATAAAAATATTTTTGTATATTCACCCTATTGCAAAAAATTATAAATGTGCATTTGTATCAGCATCAACTTTTTTATTGGATATTATGATTGAAGATGTAAGCTATTTCAGGCGTACCGTGGCGCGGCAAATTTTGATATTGCTGTTATGGATTTCGGGAGTCAGTATCTCTGTGAGTGTCCTTGTTTGGATGCGACTTTTTAAAATCCTGTTTGGCAATTCGCTATTCGTATCCAATGCTGTGATCACAATTTTATTGGTCGGGATTTCGATCGGGAGTTATTATTTCGGCAAAAAATCGGATAGCGATAAAAATGAGCTTCACACTTTTTTTCTATCTGAATTGGTCATTGGAGCTGCTTCGCTCCTGTTATTTCTCTGTTTTGGAATTATCCTGGCGATTTCCAAATTTATCGTTGCGCAAACTGAGCCAGGTTCTTTCCTGCTGACCATATTTCAGATTATCATTTTTCTGATCTTTCTGACGCCGCCAGCGATATGTGCCGGGGCGACGCTATCCACCCTGAGCCGGTTTTTTATCCAATCATCGAACCGGGTGAGTCGGGAAATCGGAAATTTGATCGGCGTCAAGCTATTCGGCGTTGCAGTGGGATCGATGTTAAGCAGCTTTTTCTTCTTTCATGTATTTGGCGTCAAGCAATCGTTTGTTCTGGCGATTGCATTCAATTTGCTAAATGTTGTGCTGCTCCGCTTTTTAATAAACCAGGCAAAAACAATCAATGTCGAAACCGAATTTTATGATCAGCAACTTAAACATCTCGAAACAACAAAGAATGCAAATTCAAATCTGCTAAAAAATATTGTGATCATCGGCTTTGGCGCTTCCGGCAGCATTATTTTTTCTTATCTCATCTTATGGATTCGAAGCCTGGCTCTGGCAATGGGCGCGGATACGTATGCAATTCAGATCGTGATAATTGTTTTTACTTTTAGTTTCTCGTTAGGAGCGATTCTTTTCTCACGGCTCATCAAAGAAGGAAGGAATCTTCTGGCCATCTTTGCTGTCGCTGAAATCCTCATCGGAGTTTTTGGCATTCTCTCCGTTCTGTTCATCCCATCCCTGGCTTCGCTGAATAATCTATTCGGATTTTTTACATCCAGCGCGTTCACCTGGGGCAACCAGATTTTCATTTATGCATTTGATGTAAGCCTAATTACTTTTATTCCCGGCTTTCTAATCGGACTCTCGTTTCCCCTCGTCGGGAAAATAGTTTTGGCGAATTACGAGGAGCGAGGCAGAATCATTGGTAGCATTTTCTCCTTCTTTGCTATCGGCGGGATCGTTGGTATCAATATCACTAATTTTATTTTTATTCCCAATATCGGCATCCAAAAAAGCCTGATCTTTTTGGCGCTCATCGGTTTTTTGATCGGATTGATCGTGCTGTTTTTCTCATCACTGCAATACGGCAGAGTAACGAAAACCATTCTTGTTTTTGGATCAGTGATCACCCTGTTTTTTCTCTCGCTTCTCATTCCATCAAACATGATCCGCAAAAGTTATGAAAAAAGCAGGGACGAGTTTCGGTTGCTCTATGCCAATGAGGCAAGAAATATAACAGTAACCGTTCATCAAAACGAAACAAATCAGAAGCTAATTTTAGCGGCGAATGGATTGGAGTTGGCAGGCACAACTCTCGAATGGCTCACCTGTCAACGAATGCTGGGACATCTGCCGCTGTTATTGCACTCCAATCCGGAGACAGTTCTTGCTTTCGGCTTCCGAAGCGGAGAGACCGCTAAAAGTATTTTCGCCTATCCGGTGAAGCAGGTTGATTGCGCAGAAAATCTCCCTGAGATTGTCGAAGCTTCGTCGCTGTTGAATTCAAATCGCCTTGATTTATCAGCACTCTCAAATTTTCGAATGCTTCATACGGACGGCAAAAATTACAATCTGCTCACGCGAGCAAAATATGATGTTATCGTCAACAACCTGGTCCATCCCGCGTTTGACGGTAACGTGAGATTTTATACAACAAACCACTTCCT
>JALOPY010000585.1 GCA_025453735.1 bacterium
TTTGTGGCACATTCTACAATGAGAATTAAAAACAGGTGGGCAAATTTTATTCCTGAAACACTGAATATTCGATAAAGAAGAAAATTTATGAGAAATTTCTTTATGGTGAACCAGGGAATTGATCCCTGGTGTGGTTAAAATATGCTCGCGACAATCGAATTTGCCGTCTTCAATCTGTCAAAGTATAAAATCCTGAAATTATAAAACCTCAGTAATGGATTATATGAACATACCCTTCCGAATCCGCCGCTGGCGAATTTGGAATGATTTATTTCCACCAATAACTGAGGCATTGCCTGAAATCAATTTTCCAGATCTAAAAAATATTTGCCATCTTTTGTTGCTTTCATTTTTCCGGTACAGATAAAATAGTCAGGATTATTTTTTTTCAATAATTTTAGCGCCTTTATCGGATTATCAGTTTTCTGGATGCGAAAGTCACCTTCATTCATCAACTCATCAAAAAAAGCGTCCTTCGTCTCTAATTCCCCAATTAATAAAATGTCTTTCACCGCGTATCCCCCAAATTTTCGTTTTTCAAATACAGCATAACAATAACGCCTAACTCGCAATCGAACATTTTTTTTATTCCACTGCTTATAGGCTAAAATCATACCAAAAAATAAAAAACGATAAGAATTTAATTTGGCAATCACAGTTCAGTATCTGTAAAAGAGCGGCGTTATTAAGTTATTGTTTTACAAAAATTACACGTGCTGTGTTTTTGCGATTCCAAATTTATTTGAGCTACTGGAATTTTAAATTAAATCTTAGTTCAGATGAAATTTTTGACCAATTTGAAACAGTGTTTTAACAAGAAACAAAACGGTTACTGAATTACAGAATCGCTTTTTTCTTGTCCAGATAATAGCGATAATTTTCAAACGAAACATCAGGGGGCACCCGATGGTCAACCATGGGAATATAACCGCCATTCTCGATCAACGGCATGATTCGTTCCAATTCACGGTCGATGGCAGCTTTGCCTTTGATCAATTCCACCTTGTTCACTCCGCCCATCAGCAATAAATCCTTTCCATACTCTTCTCTCAATTTCAGCGGATCGGTGTGGGCAGCTTCGATAGGAAACATGCAATTGATTCCTGCTTCCAGCCAGCCGGGGACTAATTCGTAGATGCAGCCATCGCAATCCAGAATATTAATATCAATATTATATTTTTTCAGCGCGTCAATGATTCGCTTGTAGCGAGGCACCATTAGCTCATGAAACAATTTGGGAGAAATGAGCGGACCTTTATTGAAACACATATCTTCCCACCACCACGCCATATCGACTTCCACTCCAGGCAAGGCGTGTTCGATCAGATAGAGCGTCATCTCGGTCAAATGCTCCATCATCTCTTCCACCCAGTCACGCTCCGTCATAATCGCGATCGAGAGATTTTCAACGCCCATCCAATTTCTGAGCCAGCCATAGAGCGCGCCAGCGTCAAAGCGAACCGGCGTACCATCAGCGTGAGCTTGTTGGACGAATTTTTTCACATCGCCAATGCGGTCGGCTCGTTTATAATCCAATCGCTCCGCCTTATACATTTCCCAGTCATCTCGAGTTTCAATTCCATACTTCAGATATTTGGGAATGGACTCGCCGGTCCGGGGGACTTCACAAATCAGCCCTTCGTCGCTTTGAATGATGCGATAGTCCTGTTTTTTTTCTAAAATTTTGTATTCAAATCTGGGAAACAAACCATTTTTCACCGGCAGCCAGGGGATGATCTCGGTGCCTTCCAGTCCCAGGTAGCGCTCTAACTCTTCGCTGGTCTTCACGTTCATTGGCAAACCCTGTTCGTGCCATTTCATGATAGTTTCGTCCCAATAGCCGAATTCCATATTCGGGACATGATCTGGCGTCTGCCAGTGCAGGACTCTGTTGAAGCGTTCTCGTGTCGTCAATTTTTTCTCCTTAAAAAATTTTCAAAAGATATTTTCTTAACAAATGAATTAATATAATTGTTGTCCGAAAGAATTACAAGCGAAAAATTTTAAAATATTTTTATTCGTCAATGAAACTTTTTTAATATGTTGACGTTTGATATATCGAATCTCGATATATTGACAATCTACCCATAAAAATGCTAAAGAAGAATTTGGGCGATGATATGGACCTATCTAATATTGACATTTCAAACCTGACAAGAAATTTGAATGAAATATTGATATTAGCCACATTGTTTCTTGAAAAAAAACATGGCTACCAGATTGCCCTGGATATCGAAGAAAAAAGTGACGGGGTGTTCAAATTCAATCATGGTACCCTCTATCCCATTCTTCATAAATTGGAAAAAGCTGGACTGATCAAAGGAACATGGAAGGGCGAAGAATCAACGCGCCAGCGAAAATATTATACCATCACCACCAAAGGGAGAAAATATGCCCAGGAGCAATTAGCAGGCTGGAAAGGATTTTTCAAAGAATTTTTTGACATTGTAGGAGAGATCGAAAAATGAAACAGTTCACTCCATTGCTGAAAAGTATCAATGAACGGCTGGATTTGCCACAACCCACTAAATCGAGAATTATTTTGGAAATTGCTTCGGATTTAAATGATCTATACCAACTCTATCTCAGCCGAGGTTTAACAGAAAAACAAGCCGTTGAAAAAGCACAAGAAAAAATCGATCTGACCGATGAAGCTTTAAACGAATTGGTACTGATTCATCAATCGCTGATCCGAAAACTGCTGGATAAAATCTCAGCTCAGACACAAACCCGATGGGAAAGAATCGCTTTTGTTCTCATGCTGCTGTTTATTACCGCGGTGAGTACTCAGGCGATATTTTCAGCCCAATTCTTATCCCAAACCAGCAAATGGATTTATCCGGTTTTTGGAATTTCTATTGCGGCGATCCTGTTTTCCATTCCAAAGTTTTATCAACTCTATATCAAAAAGGATCATCAAATCGAAAATTTAAGAGGAGGCTTAACCTGTATTTTTTCAATGGGC
>JALOPY010000046.1 GCA_025453735.1 bacterium
ATCCTGTCCATCGCCTGGAGTTCCGCGATAGATGAACGCAATTTTGCCGCGAACATCGATGCCGAGATAATCGTCCCAGCCTTTCTCCGGCGCAGAAATACCAAATCCAACAAATACGACTTCGGCTGTCGTCTTTCCCGACCCGGAATTGAAATAGAGATGAAAATCATTTTCATCCTGATAGGCGACAGGACCAAACAACCCATTTTTCAATATGAGTTGGGCAGTTTTTTTCTGCGTGGTAACGAGCATTGGGTATTCCTGGATAAACGTGCCATTGTCGCCGCCGGGCTGCAATCCCCAGGCTTTGAATTGCGACCCAATCCACTCGGCGGCTTTTCGAGCACCGGGGAGACCGGTTTTCCTAGCTTCAAATTCGGGTTGGCAGAGCTGCTGGATGTAGCCGACTGCTTTTTCTGCCTGAAAACGCTCCTGCGCTGGGGCAAAAAGCGGGAAAATTATAATTATTATTAACAGCAAATTTTGTTTTAGAAAGCGCATGATTTCTCCTGGTTCTGAAAATTAAAATTATCGTGTCATGTCAAATTTATAATACCCACTCCCCAACTCAAAAACAAGCCATTTCTCTTTTATTCCAGAGAAGGAGACTTGCGATGAATTCTTGATTGCCTTGCCATTCTTCCATAATATGCTGCAGCCCTCCTGCACCACGCCATCTTCCCATAACAGCGGTAACCAGATTTCCACGTCTACTCCAACCGGAATCTGGACGGTCACTTCAAGGCTGTTTTCTTTCTTCTCCCATGAAACGTGAACATCTCCTTGGATTGTTTTCAATGTTGCGGTTGCGAATTTCAAATCTCCGAAAACACCCGGTTTGATCCGAATTTTTTTCCACCCTGGTTCCAGGCAGGAAATTCCAGCTATGGAGCGATAAAACCAGGCATCGACGCTGCCAAGCATGATGTGGTTATGCGAATTCATGCCGCCGCCGGTGATTTTCTCCCAGCGTTCCCAGAGCGTGGTCGCACCTTCAGCAATCATGTAGCCCCACCCCGGATAGGTTTCCTGGTTGGCAATTCGATACGCGATTTCTTCGTGTCCATTTTCTGTCAATACATCGAGAAGGTAGCGTGTGCCGATGATTCCTGTGTCGAGATGATAATCCTGATCCTGGATGATACTCTGAAGCAGCTTTGCCAGTACCTTCGGCTTCATTCCATTGGGCGTCATGTCCAGATATAACGGCAGAACATTAGAAGTCTGGTCAACGTTTCGTGCCACCGGACTCATCCAATGACCGGCATACTGGTCATTCTCAAAAAAATTCCGGTTGAATGCGTCTTTGATCTCCGCTGCCAGGTTGGCGTATTCGTTTGCCTCATTTTCTTTTCCAATCACCTGCGCCATTTTTGACAGCAAAACAGCTTGATAATAATAGTACCACGTCGACGTTAATTCCAGCTTTGTTCGCTTCGGGGCAATGCTACCTGGCGGACACCAATCACCGTATTTGCCAAGTTTTTTGATGACGTGATCTGCTGAATTCGCCTTTAAAAATTCGACATACTTCTTCATTGCCTCGTAATGATTTTCAAGAATTCGGGTGTCCCCGTAATAGTGGTATAAATACCAGACGATGATAATATAAGCCGTGCCCCAGGCTGGATCAGCCGGATAAACCAGCTTGCCAAGATACGGGGGAACGGTATCGGGAAGGCTGCCATTCTCCAGTTGCGAAAGCTGCATATCGCTGGCAAACTTGGCATAAAAAGCTGCCATTTCAAAATTAAAAATCGCTTGTTCTGCTGCCAGGTGCGCGTCTCCCATCCAGCCGTAGCGCTCATCCCGCTGCGGGCAATCCGTGGGCACGCTCATCAGGTTCGACAGATTCCCCCAGCGAACATTTTGATGAATCTGATTGAAGAGTTGATTGGAGCAAATAAAATCTCCCGCTGGTTCCACAGCCGAATGAACGAAGCAGCCCGCGATATTTTCCAGCGTGGGCACGCCGGCGAATCCAGTGACTTCAACATAACGAAAGCCGTGGTACGTGAATCGGGGTTCATAAATTTCAACGCCTTCGCCTTTCAAAATGTAAACATCCGTTGCCTCGGCTCGCTGGTTGGGAATCGTATTCAATGTGCCATCATCGTGAAGCAATTCGGCGTAGCGTAATTTGACCTCCGTTCCTGCCGGACCCTGGACCGACAATCGCGCCCAGCCGGTAAAATTTTGACCGAAATCAAAAATATATGTACCAGGGGAAGGACTGGATATTTTCTTCGGCGCAATGGTTTGAGTGACACGAATCGGCGGCATCATTTGCGAGGCAAACTTGTAGCCATCAACAAGAATGGCACTGTCCCAGGCGGAATCGTCAAAATCAGGCTGATCCCAGCCTGGCATTTCCAAACGAGCATCGTACTTTTCGCCGTAATACATTCCGTTATCCATCAATGGACCGTGGGAGACTTGCCACGATTCATCCGTGAGGATTTTCTCCGTTGTTCCATTTTCATATTCAATATGGATCTGCAAACTAAGTCTCGGATTTCCATAGCCGTAAATCTTAACATGGCGTCCATTCCCCAGGATGACTCCAATGGCATTTTCACGCTGGATAGTTTCGGTGACATCGTAGGTCGAATAGAGCGCAATCTTCCGATAATCGGTCTGGGACGGTTCCAGCACCCGATCCCCAATTTTTTGTCCGTTCAATCGCAGTTCATAATATCCGAGTCCGCACACATAAGCTCTGGCGCGAGCCACTTTTTCTTTTGCCTGGAATTCTTTCCTCAAATAGATCGCGTGCGGCTGAAAATATTCCCCGACATCATTGCCCAGGATGATCGCGCCTTTCACCTTGAATTCTTTCACATCCTTTTTGCTGATCCATTTTGCCTGCCAGTCACTTTCGTTCAAAAATCCCATCTCAAAAAATGCGATTTCGCTATAGGGGCTGGAATGATCATTTTTATCCCACCATCGGACACGCCAGAAATAGCGCTTGCCCGATTCCAAAATTTTGCCAGCATACGCAATATGGGTTGTTTGATCTGAAGCGACTTTGCCGCTGTCCCAAACATCTCCCTTTTCATCAATCAGATTGGCTTTGTCTGACGAAACAAGAATTTGATAAGCAGTTTGGTATTGGTTTCGTTCGTTGTGATTCAGTGTCCAAAAAAACCTGGGATTTTGGATATCGATCCCAATTGGATTTTCCAGGTATTCGCAGCGCAATTTATCAGGTGAGTTTATCGACATGCAGAATCTCCTTTGAAATGAAATTAAATTCAAATTCTCAGTATAGAAGCTGTTCGACTTTAATCACAAGTCTCAACACTTAAATTTACAAAAATAACTATAGGAATCAAGCTAAAAATTGAACGAGTAAAATTATCCCGATTGGCAATTCTCTGGTTTTGAAAAAAGTTAGGCGATTAAATTATTGTATAAACCTATTGACTTTTAAATAAATAAAAGTTATATTTTCGATTTTAAATTTGTTTATGTCAATTTTTTTGCTAATCAAAGTTACGAATACTATGACATTGCTCAAACCATTATATCGACTGAACAAATACCTCAGGGAATATAAAAAAGATATCATCATTGGGATAATCCTGATTATTATTTCAGATGTTTTATTCGCGGTGCTTCCCAAAATCCTGCAATACACGATAGATGCGATTGCAAAGGGAATCGATTTGCGCCAGATTGCAACCTATGCCCTGTTGCTCATCGGGATCGCTGCCATTTATGCAGGAATACGATTTCTCATGCGGAAGATCGTCGTTGGCGTGTCCCGCAAGGTCGAGTACCAGCTTCGCAATGATTTTTTCCGTCATCTCCAACGGCTGTCGCTGCGGTTTTTTGTGAACAATCGCACGGGCGATCTCATGGCGCGAGCGACAAATGACATTAACGCAGTCACCATTACATTGGGTATGGGGGGATTGCTGACCATCAGCAATGGTTTTATTTTCTCCTTCATCTTCGTTCTGATGATCACTACGAATGTAAAATTGACGCTGCTGTCGCTGATCCCATTTCCATTCATCCTGTTCCTGATGTATTTCAGTTACAGTTATTTCTATCAGACTTTTGAAAAAGTTCAGGAACAATTTTCTTCGATCACTGATAAAGCACAGGAGAATATATCAGGCACTCGCGTCATCAAAGCCTATGTGCAGGAATTAAATGAAATCGATCAATTTAATGAATTAAATCAAACTTACCTCAAACAAAATCTCATCCTCGCCAAAGCCAGGGGACTGATGTGGTCGTCGATGGAAGTGCTGTTCGGCATTGCCCTGTTGATTCTACTCTGGTTTGGCGGCAATGCGGTTATGAGCGATCAAATCACGCTTGGCAACCTGGTTGCGTTTACAGTCTGGCTGGGTATGCTTGGCTGGCCCATCATCTCGTTTGGATGGATTTTGAACCTGATTCAACGGGCTTCTGCATCCATGAATCGACTCAACGAAATTATGGATACGGAGCCGCTCATTCAAGATACGACATGCACCGATCATTCCATCAAGGGACTCAAAGGTGAAATTGAATTCAAAAACGTTTCATTTTCTTATAATGAAAAACCCGTCTTGAAAAATATAAATTTGAAAATCAAGACCGGCATGACGTTAGCGATCATCGGACCAACAGGAAGCGGAAAAACTACATTGACGAATTTAATTCCCCGGATGATCGATGCGACAGATGGCGCGGTGCTTGTCGATGGGAGAGATATTAAATGCATTCCAGTGAAAACGTTGCGAAACAGCATTGGCTTTGTGCCGCAGGAAACATTCCTGTTTTCAGAGTCTATCGAAGAAAATATTTCTTTTGGCGTTGAAGAAGCAATTGGGGAGGACATTCAATGGGCAGCGGACATTTCAACAATCTCCCACGATCTCGAAAATTTTCCGGATAAATTCCAGACATTGATTGGCGAGCGCGGCGTCAACTTATCCGGGGGACAAAAACAGCGAACCGCAATCTCACGCGCTTTGCTTCGCAAGCCGAAAATTTTGATTTTAGATGATGCGCTTTCTTCAGTCGATACCTACACTGAAGAGAAAATTATGAAGAGCTTGCTGGAAAATTATTTCAACCAGACCAGCATCATTATCTCACATCGGATATCGACGATTAAACATGCGGATCTGATTATCGTTCTTGACAATGGCGAAATCATCGAGCAGGGAACGCACGACGAACTGGTGAAGTTGCGCGGTTTTTATGCCCAACTGCATCGACAGCAATTATTGGAAAAAGCACTGGAAGAAATGTAACAAGTAACTGATTCCATCGCTCGCAGCGATGGCATCAGTTTATGAGGAATTTTTAATTCAATGAACAATTACCACGAAGAAGAAGTCCTGGGCAAAGCATACGATAGTCGCTTGTTAAAGCGGCTATTGACCTATTTGCGACCGTATTGGTTGTACGTCGTTTTAGGCGTATTTATTTTGTTGATCGCCACGGCGCTTGATCTGGTCGGTCCGTTTCTCATCAAGATCGCCATCGACCGTAATATTGTGCCGAAAATTTCAACGGGTCTTTTTCACATTGTTTTGATCTATTTTGGCGTGCAAATTGTCCAATTTGGCTTTAAGATTGCCCAGACCTACCTGATGCAATGGATCGGTCAAAAGGTCGTGTTCGACATCCGGATTGAAATTTTTCGACATTTGCAGCGACTGTCGCTCGCGTTCTTCGATCGCAATCCTGTCGGCAGACTGGTCACTCGGGTGACAACCGATGTGGAGGCGCTCAGCGAATGGTTTTCCGCGGGGGTGGTATCGGTTTTCGGCGATGTTTTTTTGTTGATCGGCATTATCGTCGTGATGATCAGCGTCAATTGGAAGCTGGCGCTCATCACTTTTTCGGTCATTCCCATCCTGGCGTACATCGTCTTTTTTATCCGAAAAAAAATCAGGGAGGCGTATCGCGACATCCGTGTTCGTATCGCCCGAATCAATGCCTATTTGCAGGAGAACCTCTCCGGAATGATGGTTGTGCAGATTTTTAACCGTGAAAAAAAGAATTTCAATAAATTTGATGAGCTGAATGCCAGTCACCTTGAAGCACATTTGCGATCGATTTTTTATTACTCGATTTTCTGGCCCTCGGTGGATTTGATCGAATCCATCGCGCTCGCGCTGATCATCTGGTTTGGAGCGATGTTCAAATACGAGGGAGTCGTCACCTTTGGAACCCTGGTTTTATTCATCGAGTATTCAAAACGATTTTTCCGGCCGATTTCCGACCTGACGGATAAATACAATATTCTGCAATCGGCAATGGCGTCTTCGGAGCGGATTTTCCTGCTGCTGGATAATAAGCCTGACATTGTCAATCCTGCTGCGCCGCAGACTCTGCGAGAGTTTAGCGGTGAAATCGAATTCCGCAATGTCTGGTTTGCTTATAAAAATAATCATGACGGCACGCCGGATTATGTTTTGAAAGACGTCTCATTTCACCTGAAAACTGGTGAAAAGATCGCGATCGTCGGAGCGACCGGCGCGGGCAAAAGCTCGATTATCAGCCTGCTCTGTCGCTTTTATGATGTGACGCAGGGCGAAATCCTGTTAGATGGGATCAACATAAAAAATCTCAAGATCGAGGATTTACGCAGGTACATCGGTCTGGTATTGCAGGATGTATTTCTGTTTGCCGGCACCGTGGAGGAAAATATTCGATTGGGTAACAAAGATATTTCGCTGGACATGGTCACCCAGGCAGCAAGGGATGTCAATGCGCATCCGTTCATTTCTCGACTACCCAATACCTATCAAGAGCCAATGATGGAACGCGGCGCTTCACTTTCAACCGGACAAAAACAACTTCTGGCATTTGCCCGGGCACTGGCATTCAAACCTGACATTTTAATTCTTGATGAAGCGACGTCCAGCGTGGATACCGAATCCGAAATTCTCATTCAGCAAGCGTTAGAAAAATTGATGACGAATCGAACATCGATCTGCATCGCGCATCGGTTATCCACGATTCAAAATTGCGATCGGATCATCGTCATGCATAAGGGAAAAATTCGGGAAGAGGGGACTCATCAACAGTTGTTGAAATTAAAGGGAATTTACTTTAAGCTTTATCAATTACAATTTAAGGATCGGAATATAAAGTCTTCAGCCGTCAGCGATTAGCCTTCAGCTTGTGCTGACTGCTGAAAGCTGATTGCTAAACGCTTTAAAAAAATAGTGAGGAAAAAATGAGTCGAGATGTTTTGGGTCTAATTCTTTCTTTTGCCTTTGTCTTTTTCATGATCTTCATCGCTACTTTAATCCAAAAACTTTTCAAACTCAGCAACGAATTTAGCCGCAAGATCATTCACATCGCTGTGGGGCACTGGATTTTCATTGCGCTGTATTATTTTCAAGATTGGTACATTGCGATCATCGGGCCGATTGCCTTTATTTTGATCAATTTTCTTTCCTATAAATTTACCATTTTCAAAGCCATGGAATTGGATGAGAAAAATCCTGGCACAATTTATTATCCCATTTCCCTTGCGGTATGCACAGTGTTCGCCTATTCACAAAAGCCGGTTCTGATTCTTCCTTATCTCGGCATCATGGCCATGGCGTGGGGCGATGGCATGGCAGCAGTGATCGGCAAGAAATTTCCGATCAAAAAAATTCTTCCCGGAAAATCTGTCGGTGGAGGGCTAACGTTTCTGATTTTCACTTTCGCAGCATGTCTGGTTTATTTGTTCGTTGAAGCGGGAAGTCTTTCTCTGGGATCGATTTTCATTTATGCCTTCGGCGCGGCTGTTATCGGGGGAATCATTGAAATCATTTCACCCAAAAATCTGGACAATTTGACAGTGCCGATTATTCTGGGGCTGATCGGTTTTCTAATTGGAATGTGATTTCAAAATTATTAACTTTTCTATTGACTCTTAACTTTAAATATTTTATTTTGATGGGATTTTTGAAATGAAACCATTTTCATCCGTCGTAGAGACAATTCATGAATTGTCTCTACGGATGAATTGTCTATACAACTGAATTGTCTCCACGAATAAAAATAGCAAACAACTGAGGTATTACAAAAAAGCATGACGTTTAATGAACGCCTGAACAAGGTCTGCGCAGCAAAAAACAGCCTGGTGTGTGTTGGGCTGGATGTTGATTTAAAAAAAGTGCCCCAATTTATTATCGACAAAAAGGAACCCCAGGTTTATTTCAGCCAGGCGATTATCGATGCCACTGTGGAATTTGCTGCTGCCTACAAAATCAATACTGCGTTTTTCGAAGCGTATGGCGCGGCAGGCTGGGAGGCAATGACAAAGATTGTTCGCTATTTGCCGGATGATGTCATTAAAATTGCCGATGCGAAACGGGGCGACATCGGAAATACATCAAAAATGTACGCGCAAGCATTCTTTGAAAACCTGAATTTTGATGCGATCACGATCAATCCCTATCTTGGCTCTGATTCGATCTCCCCGTTTCTCGAAGATGAGGAGAAAGGCGTATTCATTCTCTGTCATACCACCAATAAAGGTGCACAGGATTTTCAAAAATTCAGCAATGGGAATAAAGCGCTGTTCGAACTTGTTGCAGAACAGGTTCAACAATGGAACACCCACAACAATTGCGGACTGGTCGTTGGGGCAACTTATCCGGATGAGATGAAACATGTCCGCAGCCTGGTACCCGAGCTGCCGTTTCTGGTCCCTGGTCTGGGCGCGCAGGGCGGCGATTTTGATCTGGCGATTCAGTATGCAATAGATAAGAATGGCTTGGGCGCAATATTTAATTTCAGCCGAAGCATTATTTATAGTTCTGACGGAGCGGATTTTAGCAAAACTGCTGGCGAACAAACACAGCAAATTCGTGACACGATAAACCTGAGGAGGTCTAGTTGAGCAAAGAAGATGTCTTGAAACTATTCAAAGAAACTGGCGCTCTGCTGGAAGGACACTTTTTATTGACGTCCGGTCTGCACAGTCCTCAATATTTTCAATGCGCGAAAGTGCTCCAATATCCGCAACATGCTCAAAAACTGTGCTGGGAGATCGCTTATAATTACATGTCGGAGAAAGTGAACGTCGTTGTCGGACCTGCGCTGGGAGGCATCATTGTCGCGCAGGAAATCGCCAGGTTGATCAATGCCCGGGCAATTTTTTCCGAGCGTGAAAATGGAAAAATGACGCTGCGCCGTGGGTTTGAAATCAAACCCAACGAACGGGTACTCGTTGTCGAAGATGTGGTGACGACCGGCGGCTCCATCAATGAAGTCATTGGTCTGGCAAAAGAAGCCGGTGCCCAGCTTGTGGGGGTTGGATTTCTTGTGGATCGCAGCCAGGATCGGATCAAATTTGACATGCCAAAATTTTCAGTCATCCAGATGGACGTGGTGACGTATCAACCGGATGATTGTCCGATCTGCAAGAAAAACGTCCCGCTGGTAAAACCCGGGAGCCGCAAATCTCCAGATTCAAAGTAGGGCATTGTTATTTTTTTAAATATTTTTTTTCTGCAATTGTTTACAATTTAAAGTATGTTACAGCATATAAATACAAATGGACTCCATCTTGGAGATGGAGTCCATTTGTACATTCTATTTTCATTTTTTAAGGAACTGTTTTATGGGTAAGGAATTTTTAAAAGTCGGTCCAATTTCCTGCAGTATTCAAGCAAATCCACCTTACAAAGAAATGAGGAATGGGAAAGCGGATTTTTTTACCATGGCAAATGAAAAACCTCGCTTGAATCCGAATATAACCTCAACATCACTCGAAACCGGAAATACCCTGTTTGAAGCAGGCTCGGCTAATTTCTCCGCGCGTGTAAACCAGGTCGGCGCTGAAATCTTGCAAAATTGCACTGGCAAAAAAACGATCGGCAGAATCGCAACGGATCTTTCCGAAAAATATGACTATGAGGATGAAGAGTTCACCGAACAGGTAAAAACATTTCTCAATGTTTTCAGGACCTACAGCTTGTTGTAAAAAGGAATTGGCTTTATAGAAGTTTTTTCAAGCAACAATAATTTTATCGAATAATTTGAACTGGCAATTCATCATTAATACCGAATCTCAGCTTCCGCTGCTCCAACACCCATCGCTCCATCAGGTATTAATCTCTTTAATATCAAAATGAATTGTTTTTAGAATTTTTTATTT
>JALOPY010000586.1 GCA_025453735.1 bacterium
CGAAGATTTCTCAGCTCGACGTACGTCAATTATATTGTGGTCGATGAATTTTCCGCCTGGGTGGCGACGGATAATGGTGTGTTAAAATTTGACAAGGCGAGAAACCGCTGGGTGCATTTTACGACCGAAGACGGACTGCTAAGCAATTATGTGAATTGCATCATGCTCGATGGCGACTATGTCTGGTTCGGCACGCCCGAAGGCGTGACCCGATTTTATTGGAATGCGCCGTATCGGATTGATTGATGAGAGATAAGTATCTAGAAATTACGTATCGAAATGTAAAGGTACTGGCGGCTGATTTATATCTTCCAAGAGAATTGGGAGAAAAAAGCCACAGAACAGAAAATTCGTAGAAGGTATACTTATTGATTATGGTAAATTCAATCGAAGAAGATACTTGTTTAACTTTCGCGAGCATTATAATATAAGCTCTTTCGCAACCACTATTTATTCAAGAGATTGTCCCATCAGGTTTTTATGGGCTTCTGCATAAATCCTCAAAGCAGCAGCCATGAGAAATCCGTAATCATCCCCTTGTGCTTTGTACCACTCCAATATATCTGGTTCTACACTCACCGTGATAGCTACCGATGGGACTGGCATTCGCCACTTTGCTTTTGCAAAAAACTCATTGGTTAAAGGTGGAATGTCCGATACATCAATCATCTTATCGGTCATTGCGTCAATGCGCTCCCAATCTGTCTTTGAGCGCTTTTTCGTATTTGATGCATTCATGTGTAAAAGCCTTCCTTAATGAAATAATTCTAATTTTATCTTCGGAACGTTCCGTGAAGATTACAACCACGACTCTTGCGTCAAGCAAGCCAATACCAATCCAGCGATCCTCGCCGTAATCTTCACGCTCATCGAGCGATGTGAGCATGGGAGTTGTAAAAATTTTCCAGGCATCAGCAAAATCTAAACCATGCTTCTGAATATTATATTTTCGTTTATGTTCATCCCATTCGAAGTTCATTTTCATCTCATAAAATGTAATAAAGCAGACTCAAAATATCAAGCAATATTTTTTGTTTTTCATTTTATTGAAACAAGCAAGCCACTTTTAGAAGTCAAACTTTTCAATGGCTTCCGAAACGCGGAAAATCTTTTATACTGACTATCAATTCGCCGTGCGCTGTGATTTTATCTTTTGCCTTAATTTGCCTCATCTCTCAATCATAATATCAATATCTTTAAGACTATCACTCAAGCTGCAACACAAAATGATGCTGCTTAAATGGACCATGTGGCACTCGCTCCTGGAACAGAATTTTGAATCCTTTTTCTTCAAAAGCTGTCCTTATGTCATTCAACGTATAAAGACCATAATTTTTGACAAATGGGTGAAAAATCTTTTTTATAAATTTTAATAACGTCAGGTCTAACCAAATAAAATATCCGCCGGAGCGGAGTACTCTGGCAATTTCCAGTATCGCAGCTTCCCATCCAGGGATATGATGAAAAACATTCTGAGCAAGGACTAAATCGATGCTGGAATCTGCAAAAGATAATTTTATGGCGTCTTCGACCTGAAAATGCAACTGTTCCATTTTGGGCTGTATTTCATTGGTTATTTGAATTTGGTCAGCATCATAATCCGTGCCGTACACAACAAAATTATAGGATTCAGCCAAATGTGTAGCAACGAATCCAACTCCACAACCAAGCTCCAGGACAGTATGAATCTTGTCTATTTCTATTTTTTGAAAAGCCTGCTGAATTTTTCTGATGTTTCCTTCAGCTTTGTTCTTTCGATTAACGAAACGTTTTTCAATCTTGGTCATTTTCATAATTAAAAACCAGTGATTATTCGATGGATTTTAGTGCGGAATTCGAATATATGCATTCTAATGACAAGACTCAGGTACCCAAGGGCACTGGCGCTCCGAAAGCTATCTAGCTTTTTTCAAAATAACAGCCATTTCTTCGCAGTCTGATGAGAATTCAGAACCAGCAACATCTGAATAAATTTTCTCAATCCTAAAGTCATTTCTTTCAATTTCCGATCTCAACGATTCCCTGCTAAAATATTGCAGCCAGTTATAAACAACTCGCATCCTGTTTTTTTCAACAATCGTAAATTTATCAAGAATGACTTTCTCAGCATCATATTTAAATGTATTCAGAAAACCATAATATTTCTCCGAAGACCAAAATCCATCGAGTAGATTGATTTCATATAAAGATTGTTCTTTTCTTTGATCGAAAGACTTCTGCGAGTAAACATCCAACAGGACAGAACCATCCGGTTTCAGCAGATTAGAAAATATTTGCAGCAATTGTTTCCTTTGTGCCGGGCTCAATGCACAATAGTCACACATTATCATGGTTATCAAATCAAACTTGTTATCTGTTTCACACTCAAGATAATTTTGTTGAATATAATCAATTTTCAACCCTTTCTCAGCCGCTACGTTACTCGCATACTCGATCGATCTTTTTGAAAAATCTATCCCGGTAACCTGGGCTCCTCGTTCCGCAAAACGAGTCGTATATAATCCTGGTCCGCAACCAAAGTCGCAGATAGATTTTGATGGAGCCAAATCAAATTTAGAATGAATCCAGTCAACTGAACGATTTATAAATTCGATGTTTCTTGAAGAAATATCAATCGATTCATTCAGATGAAATTCGAGCATCTTCCCGGATGTGTGTTCATCGGTCCACAATTCTTCGGCAGTATAGAATTGAAAAGGCTCCGGGCGATCATTTATTTTTTCTAATTCGTTGAACATGGTAGCTTCGTTTCAATTCTTCGCATGTAATGCCTTTCATAAGTGTTTTTGCTGTATTGTAACCAAGTCCCGCCTAATGCAAATGTTACAGGCATATTTTATTTCCGCAAAATCTTCTCCATTGCCTTTCCTTTTGCTAACTCATCGATCAGCTTATCCAAAAAGCGAATCTCCTGCATCAGTGGCTCTTTGATGTCTTCCACCCGGACACCACAAACTACGC
>JALOPY010000047.1 GCA_025453735.1 bacterium
GTACAAAAACAGTAATATGCTTTTTTTTCAGCGAGCAATTTCTGGGCATATTCCTTATAAATTTCCAATCGCTGTGACTGACGATAGAATTGATGGGGACCACCGACATCAGGTCCTTCATCCCAGAGCAAGCCCAACCATTTTAAATCTTCATAAAGCTGATCGATATATTCATCAGCTGACCGCTCCAGATCGGTATCTTCTATTCGAAGTATAAACGTGCCATGACTATGCTTTGCAAATAACCAATTCAGTATCGCAGTTCTGACATTTCCTATGTGCAGGTGTCCCGTCGGACTGGGAGCAAACCGGACTCTTGTTTCCATCTTGATTTTATTCTCTTCCTTATTTTAAGATATGCTCGATGAAAATAAATCTTTCAGTTTAAAAAGTGATTGATATGCTGATTCCTTCCACCAGACGAATGAAATCATAAATTTTAACAGATTTAACTTCGCTGTAACAGCGAGACTGCATACGCTGCAATGCCCTGCCCCAAACCAGCAAATCCCAACCCTTCAGTTGTCGTCGCTTTAATGGAAATTTGATCCATTTCGATATTGAGCGCCGATGCGATGTTTCGTTTCATCTCGCTAATATGGAGGTTGAGCCTGGGCTGTTCGGCTACTATTGTGGAATCGATATTTACAATTTGAAATTTATTTGTTGCTAATAATTTAATTATCTCTTGCAATAAAATTAAGCTCGAAATGTTTCGATATCTTTCGCTGTCTGGCGGGAAAAAATGTCCCAGATCACCCAATGCAGCGGCACCCAATAATGCATCGCCAATGGCGTGGCTTAAGACATCGGCATCGGAATTCCCCAGCAGACCTTTTTCAAAGGGAATCTCCAGTCCCCCTAAAATCAATTTTCGACCTGCAACTAACCGATGGACATCGTATCCAAAACCGATCCTTATATCCATGCTGGATCATTCAACTTCTGTTATCAAAGACGTTGCTAGTTCCAAATCTTTTGGAATCGTGATCTTGAAATTCATGAAATTGCTTTCAACAACATAAACAGGATGTCCCAATCGTTCAACCAATGCCGAATCGTCCGCTGAAAAATATTGATCACGAAGCGCCTGCTCATGCGCCAGAACAATCAAGCTTCTCTCAAATACCTGGGGGGTTTGCGCCTGCCAGATCGAACTTCGATCCAGAGTATGCTCGACTTTCCCATTGCTTATTTTTTTGAGACTGTCACGAACCGGCACGGCTAAAATAGCAGCGCCGGTCTCCATGCCGCGATGGAGCACTTCAAGTAGCAAATCAGGTGGAAGCAAGGGTCGCACCGCATCATGAATCGCCACGTAACGGATGTTTTCATCGATTGCTTTGAGCGCTGCAAATACGGATTGCTGTCGCGTCGCTCCACCAACTACGATTTTTCTAACTTTTGAAATGCTAAATTTATCAACAATATTTTCAGCGACGTAAAGCAACCACTCCTGAGGAACAATAATATCTATACAATCAATATCGGGACAATGATCAAATTTTTCAAGCGTATGCGCGAGTATTGATTTATTTCCTAATTCCAGGAACTGTTTATTCATCGGGCTGTTCATTCGTGTGCCACGCCCCGCTGCGGCGATAATCGCGCATACATTCATTCGAGATCCTCGCTATAGCAGTAACATAACATCGCCGTAGCTATAGAATCGCCATTTTTCGTCAATCGCTTTTTGATTCGCCCTGAAGATGAAATCGCGTCCTGCAAAAGCAGATACTAACATCAGCAGCGTTGAACATGGCAAATGGAAATTTGTTATCATGTGATCGACAATTTTGACATCATAAGGCGGATAAATAAATTTATCGGTCCATCCTTTCATCGGCTTGACCATTCGTTCCGAAGTGACAACAGATTCTAAGACACGAACCGTACTGGTTCCGACGGCTATAATACTTTTGCCGTCGCGGATCGTTTGATTGATAACTCTTGTGGCATCTTCGCTGATCTCAAAATATTCAGAATCCATTTTGTGCCGACTCAGATCTTCGACAATTACCGGTCGAAAACTCCCAAGTCCCAGGTGAAGCAGAACAGTGACAATTTTTACATCTTTCTTTTTAATTTTATCCAACAGCTTGGTTGTAAAATGCAGCCCGGCGGTTGGCGCCGCGACTGCGCCCCGTACTTTGGCGTAAACTGTCTGATAGCGATCTTTGTCGAAATCCTCAGATTCTCGCTTTATATAAGGAGGCAAGGGTGATCTGCCTAATTTTTCAACGATGTCAAAGAATTCACCTTCGTAAGCAAAGCGAACCACGCGACCGCCGGACACTGTATTGTCGATAACATCACAGACAAAATCCTTCGCGATCGTCAATCGATTGCCAACACGAACTTTCCGAGCTGGTTTCACCAACACTTCCCAGATGCTGTATTCCAACTCACGCAGCAAGAATATTTCGACCTGGGCATCGGTTTTATCCTTTGTCGCTTTCAGCCGGGCAGGAAATACTTTGGTTTCATTCAGAACCAGGCAGTCGCCAGGGTTCAAATATTCGATCACATCAGAAAAAACTCCGGTCTCAATCGTCTCTGTTTTTCGATCCAGAATCATCAGCCGGGATTGGTCTCTTTTTTCAGAAGGATATTGAGCAATTAGTTCTTCAGGTAAATTGTACTTGAAATCAGACAGTTTCATTTTTTTTGGCTCCTTAAAATAATTTTTCTTGTCCAGGAGTTTTAGAAACTAAGCCAAAATGTTTATAGGCATTTTCTGTGGCAACTCGACCTCTTGGAGTCCGATTTAAGAATCCTTGTTGCACCAGGAATGGTTCATACACCTCCTCGAGCGTCCCACTTTCTTCTCCCACTGCTAATGCCAGCGTATTTATCCCAACAGGTCCCCCGCTAAATTTTGTAATAATCGTTTTTAAAATTCTTTTGTCCATGTCATCAAGTCCCTTTTCATCAACATCCAATTGATGCAGGGAATTCACGGCACCGTGATGGTCAATTTTGCCATCCCCGGCGACCTGGGCAAAATCTCGAATTCGTCGTAACAATCTATTGGCAACTCGAGGCGTTCCGCGTGAGCGATGGGCGATCTCGAGTGCGGCATCATCATCAATTTCAATCTTAAGAATTTTAGCGGAACGTTTAATTATCCGTCCCAAATCTTCAAAGTCATAATAATCCAGGCGAGTGACGACACCAAACCTGGCTCGTAGCGGCGATGTCAACAATCCGGCTCGTGTCGTTGCGCCGACTAAAGTAAATTGAGGCAATCGTAGCTGGATCGATCGGGCATTCGGTCCCTTATCGATGATAATATCCAGCTTAAATTCTTCCAGGGCAGGATACAGATACTCTTCAATCGTATGATTCAACCGATGAATTTCATCAATAAATAGCACATCGCGTTCAGCAAGATTGGTGAGAATCCCTGCCAGATCACCTGGTTTATCAAGCACTGGTCCTGACGTTATCCGAATATTTGAGCTTAATTCATTTGCAATAATATGCGCCAGCGTTGTTTTGCCTAATCCCGGTGGGCCACAAAACAACACATGATCCAGCGCCTCGCCCCTGTTTTTTGCTGCCTGAATGAAAATCTGGAGATTGGCTTTAACCTTATCCTGTCCAATGAAATCGTTAAATTTCAGTGGACGAATCGTTCGATCAAATTCAAGCTCATCATCGAAGCGAGCCGGGCTGGTCGGGCTGTTTATTTTATCAGTCATAGTTTCAGCTTACAATAGGCGTAACGCATTTTTTATCAGTTCTTCGACTGTGATCTCCTTTCCAACCTGCTGGATTACTTTTTGAATCGCGGTCTGGGCATTTGTTTTATTGAATCCTAAAGAAATCAGGGCGCTCAAGGATTCGTCCATCAGCCTTTTTATTTCCGATGTCGCGGTTTCAAAAGGCAGTGGTTTCTCACTTGTTAATGACAATGGCAGCAACTTATCTTTGAGATCCAATATTAATCGCTGGGCTGTTTTTTTGCCAACTCCGGATAACGATGTCAGAGCGGTCAAGTTTTCTTCAACGATAAATTGCTGCAAATATTCTGCGGATACGCTGGATAAGATGACCTGAGCT
Organism: bacterium; assembly: GCA_025453735.1. GTDB lineage: Bacteria > Zhuqueibacterota > Zhuqueibacteria > Thermofontimicrobiales > Thermofontimicrobiaceae > JALOPY01. Next base: position 4,066 of record JALOPY010000047.1, read on the forward strand.
TTCCTGGGTCCGATTCCAGGTGTAGTAATGAGCTGGAAAAACATTTCACGTTCGAAGGCAGATTTGAATCCATAAAGCTGAAGCGCGTCTTCCCGTACATATAAGTAAGTTATGATAGTTGTTTTTTCTCCAATCGCGGCTAAGCTTTCAAAACAGGGCAAAGTAATATTGACATCGAAACCAACTCCATTTACATTGATAAGCAATTTTGTCGGAGACTTTTCAAGGATAATACCCTGCAAAAAACTGATCATTCCCTCCACCACGAATCAAGTATTTAATGCTCTTTCATATATGGGAATCGCCCGTCGACTGTGACAGTAAGCCACAGCCATGGCATCGGTAACATCAAAAATCGCAGGGACTGTAGGCAACTGCAATACTCGACCAATCATTTGCTGAACTTGATATTTTGAAGCGTTCCCGTTCCCTGTCACAGACATTTTGACTTCTCTCGCCGAATATTCCGCGACGGGGATTTGATGATTCGCTGCTGCCAGCAATGCCACTCCCCGTGCATGCCCCATCTTTAGCGCAACTTTAATATTGCGTGAATAAAAAATTTCTTCGAGAGACATAGAATCAATTTTATATTGCTTAATAATTTCACACAGGCCGTCATAGATTTTTTTGAGTCGCAGCGCGAAAATATCGAATTTATCGGTATCGATCAAACCAAATTTCAGGATTTCGAACTGCTCGGATTGGAAAAATAAAACTGCATATCCCGTATGCTGGATGCCCGGATCTACTCCGAGAATAATCATGATTGTTACTTTCTCTAATTATTCTTGAGTGAGTTTTTCTAATATTTTTTCATCGATGTCGAAATTGGAATAAACATTATTGACATCATCAAGATCTTCCAGGGCATCCATTAATTTCAGCAATTGTTCCGCTTCCTTTTCGCTTACTTTTATGGTATTTTTCGGATGCATCGTGAGTTCCGATGATTCGATTGCAATATTGCGATCTGTTAATGCTTTTTTCACACCCTCGAACCTGGTTGGTTCTGAGAAAATCTCAAATATATCATCTTCTTTTCGCATATCATCGGCACCTGCTTCAAGCGCGAGTTCAAACAATTCATCCTCAGAAATTTGATCTGCGTTGACAGTTATCAGTCCTTTTTTCTCAAAATTCCAGGCGACACAACCTGTTTCACCCAGGCTTCCATTATGCCTTGACAGATTGTGACGTAAATCCGCGACTGTCCTATTTTTATTATCGGTTAAAACATCGATGATCAGCGCCGTCCCACCGGGACCATAGCCTTCATAGACGATGTTTTCATAAACGACACCGGGCAACTCTCCAGTTCCACGTTTAATCGCCCGATCGATGTTTGCAGATGGCATGTTTGCAGCCTTGGCAGCGGAGATCGCTGATCGCAATGCCGCGTTAGAAGACTCATCGCCTCCTCCTGTTTTCGCTGCAACCGTAATTTCCTTGATGAGCTTGGTAAATACCCTGCCTCGCTGAGAATCGGTTTTTGCCTTCTTATGCTTTATCGTGCTCCACTTCGAATGACCAGACATAGTAATCTCCTAAAAAAAGAATGTGCAAATTTAATAAATTTTTTAGTATTTTCCAAACAAAAAATTGTTATACCTGAATAATTCTTATTCATTTTTATCTTTTTTAATATTTATCTGGGAGGAGCTGGATGAAGTTTTTGGTTTTACCTTCGTTCGGACGACCCAGGCATCATCAAAACCATTTTGAGCCGCAAGCTGCTGGAGTTGATCTGCTTCCAACCGCGTCGTGCAATTGCCGACTCGCACTTTGTAGTAGGGAGTGTCATAGATTAAATAAACTTCATCGGATACAAATTTAAGAATAGCATCTCGTTGAATCTGCCTGGCTTTTTCTTCATCGGAAACCGCACATATTTGGACTCGATATCCGGAAATCACTTCTGATACCTGTTCGTTGGCATCTGTTCGAGATAAGACACTGTTTATTTGATCTGATTTTGATTCAATCGATATTGTTTTCGTCCATTTTAATTCGTCTTCATCCAAAATTAATGGATCAAAAAATTCATTGATTATGCCGGTGTTTGTAGCATTTTCGCTCTTGCTCTTTTCACCAGATGTCATTTTTTGAGAACTGCTGCAATTTAAAATTAGCATTAGCATGATAAAATTTAATAAAATTACATTCAGGTTCTTCATTTATAATCCTCCCAGGTTAATTTTCCTTGCCACAAGAACAATTATGAAATTGATTTATCATAAAGTTACATTCTGTTCCTATTTAAATTTTAAATTATATAAAATTAATCTAATTTTTCATAAAAGATGCACGGAATTTGCATCATATATTTCAATTAGAATTAAGATGCACAGTAAATATATTGAATATTCGACTGAATGTCAATAGAAAATTATCAGGATTCTTATGTAAATCAGGTGATTAGTTCTATTCATGTTATCATAGCTGGAATGGGACTGCAAAAATTTTTCTGATTTTTTCATAATATTTTTTCAAAAATTCAATGATGAATTTCACATTTGAAACAAAAATGGATTTTAAATATAGTTTTCCAATCAGCCATATTGTTTTTAAATAAATTAAATTGGTATTTCAGTCAGCATCTTATGATTTAAGACGATCAATAATTTATTTAACTTTGCTTTTTTCTTGGTTTTTCACTATATCACTATTATATTTTGAGCAGCAATTCGGATCGCTCATTTAAATACATTTTATTTTGTAATGGTGAAATATTTCAAAATGAAATGTGATACCCAATCACTTCAGTCGATGCCATTTGTTTTCTTACTTGTTAAAAATGTTGTTGCGAGTATTTATTTCCGGTGTTTGTTGTAAATTCTGTATCATGGAGAAAAATATGAAATTGGCTTTTCGATTAATAAAACCAGCGCTGTTATTCAATTTTGTATTAGCCTGGAACATTGTATTCCAAACAATTGGTTTTGCCAATAAATCGTTCGGAATGCCAGCCGACGTTGAGGACAAAAATAAAGATGCACGAGCTCAATATCAGGAAATTATGGAAGAGATGCGGAAGATTGAATATGCAACACAATGTGCTCGCAAAGCTGCTGAAGCTTTTGCTGACTCAGCATTCTTGCCCGAGCTGCTATTCAATTTATCTGAATGGGAAGTTCAGCGCGAGAAGCTTCGTTTTGAAATCGACATGATGAAATATGATCAGCAGCTTCTGCTTTTTGAGAATGGCAAACTATCGAGCGAGCCGTCGGAGCCTCATCTGACATACGACAAGACATTGAAAATCAACCGACAAATCGTGGAAAAATTTCCTGATTATCCCTATTTCAATAAAGTACTTTATCGCAATGCGATTTGCTTATATGAAATCGGGAAGAAGGACAGTGCAAAACAATTATTTACTAAATTAGTCAGCCAATATCCGGATAGCTCCTATCTTGCAGAAGTGGTTTTTCGATTAGGAGAATGTCACTTCGATGAAGGCAATTATCAATTAGCAATTAATACCTATAAAAATATCGTTCCAGCATGGCATAGTCCATTTTTTGCAATGGCACTTTATAAAATCGGCTGGTGTTACTATCGTTTGAATAACTTCTCTGATGCGATTAGCCATTTCTATTATCTCCTGAATGACATTAGCCTTATCGAGCAGGTCGATTCTGATGTGGCGGGAAAATCTCAGGTAGAGCTGAAGGATGAGATTATTGAACATATCGCATTATGTTTTAGTGATTTTGGAGGAGCGTCGTCTTTATATCAGTTTGTTCGAAGCGTCGAGGGATCGAATTACGCACCTTCTTTGCTGCATCGCCTGGGCAACATTTTTTTGAAGCGGGATTTCTATGAAGATGCTTTAGATGCCTTTGATCATTTATCGGCCAATTTTGGCTATTATCAGAAATTGCCTGACATTTTTCCCTTAATTTTTAAATGCTATGAAAAAATGGGGGACATGGAAAAGGCGTATCAATTGCATGATCAATTAGTCAAGAGCTGCGGCCCACAGAGTAAATGGGCGCAACTCAATAGCAGCCAGGAAAATGTCAATTTATTTAATTCGACTCTAACAGACATCGATTACAAAATTGCAGAGCCATTGATTATTCAGGCTGATAGCATTTTCGCAAGCAAGAATTATCAAAGAGCCATTGATAAATATTCAAAATTTTTAAAACTATTTGAAAAAGATACGCGAGCGCATCATGCGCAATATTGCCTTGCGGAATGTTATTACAATCTAAATGATTTCGCGAATGCAGCAAATTGTTATAAAGAATTGATAACGAGATTTCCCAAAAGTGAGCTACGAGAAGATGCCGGCTATAATCATATTGTATGTTTCGATCAGATTTATCAGGAGAAAAATAGCAACAACCAAAATAGCAATGTCCCATTGAAGCAAAATAAAGAGATCAAAAACCTGATCGGAGCTTGTGACAATTTTCTCAAGTGGTTTCCTAAATCAGATAAAGAGCCTGAAATAAAGCTGAAGCTCGCCGAAATTTTTTATAGGAATCAACTCTATAGCCTGGGCGAAAAATACGCCCGATCCGCGCTGGTTTCGATCATAAAATTCAATCGGGGAAAGCAATGCAAAACCAACGCGCTGAATTTATTGGCGCAACTGAGTTTTAAACAGGAGAAATACAGAAACACAGAAGTTTTGTCATCATTGCTGATCAAGGAAAATCCTGATTCCTTAGAACTCATTGAAAAAAGCAAGACGATGTTAGCCTCGACCACTTATAAAATCGGCGAGCAGCTTAAATCGAAAGGTCAGATCACCCAAGCAGCAAAGAAATTTGAAGAAGCAGCTATGAGCGCTCCCGACCCACAAATTGCAGAAGCCTCTTTATTTGAATCTGCCGTGCAATATGAAGAAGCAAAACAAATTCGTCGCGCAGCGATGAATTTTGAGCAGTTCTTTAAGAAATATCCCAAATCAGAGCGCGCCAAAGAGTCACTTTATCGGGCAGCATTACTTCAAGAAAAATTAGAACAATACCACCTTGCCGCACGCGATTATTTGGAATTGAACATGCTTGCTTCTGAAAGCCCGGAAGGAACTGCTGCTCTGTTCAATGCAGGATTGGCGTATGAAAAAGCAAAAGATTGGTTTTCAATGGCTGAAACTTTCAAAAAATACGTGACAAAATATCCGACTGACAATGAAAACATGCTCGAAGTGCTTTTTAAAATTGGCTTCGCTTATGAACAAAAAAACATGCTTGCAGAAGCCAACATTCAATATCAAAAATTATTGACGAAATACGACCAGCTCAAAGCTTCTGGTGAATTTGCTGACGACTTCTTTGCAGCAAATGCCGCATTTCAGATTGCCGAATTGAAACAGGATAAGTTCAAAACGATTAAGCTGACGCCTCCTTTCCAGGCGAATTTGAAAAGAAAGCAGCAAGCGTTCAATGATATGCTGAAATCGTATGTCGAAGCGACCAAATTCAATGTTGCAGATTGGAGCACTGCTGCCTTTTATCGAATCGGTCTCGCTTATGAATTATTCTGCCAGGATATACTCGAGTCTCCCGCTCCGCCAAATTTGTCACCCGATGATTTGAAAACATACTGGGCGACAATCAATCAACAGTGGATCGGCCCATTGCAGCAGGAAGCGTTGAAATATTATCAAACGAATGAAAAATTAGCGATCGAAAATAATGTGAAAAATGACTGGATAGAAAAAACTCGAGCCAGAATTCTTTTTTTAAATAAAAAATTAGCCGAACAGAATCCTGGAATTTCTTCCATTGACCAGGTGAAAGAAGCAAGCGCCGCTTTAGCCCCAAAAATCGAACAGAAACGACAGAAGCTTTAATCGCATTTGAAAATGTAGCATACAAAAGCCCTGACAATTTATCAGGGCTTTTCTGTTTAATAGCCTTTGCAAAAATATCAAGTATCGAAATCAAAGCTCACGCATCTTACACAGAATCGAAAACTAAACAGTAAAAGCTCACTTACAGGTGGAAAATAAACCTGTTTTGTGCCAGAAACCAGGTTTCTACACCCGAGACACTTGTATGAACGT
>JALOPY010000587.1 GCA_025453735.1 bacterium
GAAATAAAAAACATTGCGCTCGATATGGAACTGGAACAGGATGGATTTTTAAATGTTAAAGTTATATCTGGGAAAATAAAAGGCAAGCCATTCGCATTCAAAAACGCCAAATCAATTTCAACAACAGAACAAACCCTGGCGCCATTTGAGCTGCCGGAATTGGGTTTAAACCTGGGTATATTTACCTTTGAAACATCAGAAAAAGGGATTTCTTTGCATATTCCCGGGCTCATGGAAAAAGGAGAATTTGGACAATTTGTTTTTTCCGGAAAAAATTCAGCAGAACAATTTTACTTTGCCGGTCCCCTGGAAAAGCCAGTGGTGCGCGGCAATATTGAGTTAGATAATGTGAATTTCACATTTCCCTTTATCACCGGCAATTCGCCCGACACGAACCGAAGCCTTGTCGTCGAGGTGCTGAAAATGCTGGAATGGGACATCGCTGCTCGTGCGGGAAAAGACCTGCATTATCAACGGCAGATCGCAAGTGGTGTGGATAATGTTTATGTCGATGTAATCGTTGATGGCGGCGTGGGCGGCTTACAATTTAGTGGTGTACTGGAAAATAATACATTTGGCGTTGTTGGGAGGTTGGAATCTTCGCGAGGGAATGTTGAATATTTAGACCTTGATTTCCAGGTTCAAAAAGCAGGCGTTGAGTTTGATATGAATTCATCCCGAAATTCAGGAGTGGAATTTGATAAAACGACGCTGCTGCCGATAATCTACGGCGAAGCTCGAACTACAGTCACTGATTCAACCGGATTTCCATATTACATTAACCTGACGCTTTTAACACTCGATAAGACAACCGGGCATACATTGAAACGCGGCAGGCTGGGGGAAATGGTCTTTCAACTTTCGACCGATAACCCAAATTTGGGCGATACAGAGAGCGAGCTATTGGCATCCCTGGGATATTCAACCGAGAATCTGCCTAAAATGGCGTCGGAAATCATCGGCATCAGCACTGATAATTTAGTCTTTCGGCCGCTGTTTCGACCGTTCGAGCGGCAGCTCGAACGGACGCTTCGATTGGACATGGTGCGATTTAGCTCTCGATTCACCAGAAATCTGATCGAAATGAACCTGAGGGATGAGCGTAATTTCCTGATTGATTCCAAGCTATTCCTGCTGCGAAGCACCAAGCTTATGGTGGGAAAATACATTGCGGATAAGTTTTTTTTCCTTTACACCGGTCAGCTTGAAGCTGGCATCGATTATCGGTATCAACATGAAGGATTTGGTTTTCGACACACGTTAGGATTAGAATACCGGGTCAGTCCCAGTCTATTGCTGCAAATGGAATACGATTACAATAGCCTGTTGCTCATGCAAAAAGAGGACAAAAAGTTTATGATACGACACTCATTTCCATTTTAAGACTGGTAAAAATTAAAATTCAAAATATTTTTCTTTACAAAGTTCAAAAAATTTCTTATTTTATGTGTTACGCGATTGGAGGTTTTAAAATGTATCCTCTTGGTTTGAAAAATTATCGTTGCATTATCCCATTTTTATTTTTGGCGCTATTGGCCATGCCCAATACAGCTCGAAGCCAGTATGCTTCGATAAAAGTATTGGGTGTTACGGTTGAGGGTCAAAAAAGCGCGGATGCGACATTGATCCAGATCAACTCGGGATTGAATGTCGGGAAAGAAATCAACAGTGATGATTTGCAAAAAGCATTGAAGAACTTGTGGAGTCTCAATATCTTTTCCGACGTTGAAATTTTGCTGGACAAAGAAGTCGCCGGCGGAGTATATCTCACGATTCGAGTTAAAGAATATCCCCGGCTGGAAAAAATCGAGCTATCAGGCAATAAGAAAATAAAGAAAGAAGATATCGATAAAGAGCTGGATTTCTACCGGGGCCAGGTCGTTTCCCCGTATCATGTGAACAGTGCTCGGAAAAAAATTAAAAAACTTTATGCTGATAAAGGGCATCTTCTCGCAGAGATTCATCCGGAAACGTATGGCTCCGAAACTGACGATAAAGTTATTTTGCGATTCAATATCAAAGAAGGAAATAAAGTTCAGGTTAAAAAGATCGATTTCTTTGGGAATGAAAACTTCAGTGATTCCAAGCTGCGCAAACAATTCAAGGAAACCAAAGAAGACAGGTGGTGGCGGGGCGCGGATTTTAATCGAAAAAAGTTTGAAGAAGATCTGGAAAAAGTTGTCCAATTTTACCAGAATGAAGGTTTTCGCGATGCGGAAATTTTATCGGATTCTATTTATTACGATGACACCAGAAAAGATCTGTTCGTGGATGTTTACGTCCGTGAAGGAAGTCGCTATTACATTGGAAACATTACCTGGCAGGGGAACAAGATCCATTCGAACGAAATGCTCCAGTCCCGACTCGGATTTGAAAAAGGCGATGCGTACAATTTAGAGCGAATCCAAAAAGCAATTATGGAACGCCTCGGCTCACTCTACTATGATTCGGGTTACATTTATTCGCAGATCAATCCAAAAGAAACCCCAGTTGCAGCGGATACGGTGGATATTCAATTCGACATCAAGGAAGGCAACCCGGTAAAAATCAACCTGATTCATGTTGCGGGAAATACGAAAACCAAAGAAAAAGTGATTCGCCGGGAGCTAAGAATCGATCCTGGTGAAACGTTCAGCAAAGCCGCTCTGGAGCGAAGCCAGCGCGATGTCTGGGTGTTGAATTACTTTGCTGATGTCAAAATCGATTATTGGCCTGCAGACGAAGATAAAATCGATCTAAAATTTACCGTCGAAGAAAAATCAACCGATTTAGCCAATATGTCCGCAGGATGGAGCGAACGGGATAAAGTCATCGGAAGCATCGGAGTTGCCATGAACAATCTGTTTGGCAATGGACAACAACTCAGCTTTGATTGGAATTTCGGTCGCTACTATCGTTCGTTTCAGATTGGTTTTACCGAGCCATGGCTCATGGATACCCCGACACTGGCAGG
>JALOPY010000588.1 GCA_025453735.1 bacterium
CAGACGGAATATTTTCTTCTCGGGAATGCTGATTTATTTGAAGGGGAATAATTACACCATCGCATCCGACTATTTGCTGAATGCCATCAAAGCGAACCGAGATCGCAATGTTCATGGCGAGGCATTTTTTTTCTATGAAGGATTGAAACGAAATCGTTTGGGCGATACGCTTCGTGCGACGTATTATGCAAAGCCTGCTTTGCTGCCGCATCGGAATGGCAACATCTGGCGTCCCAAAGCATTAATTGTGAATGAAGATGATTCTGACGCGGTAATTTTCGGAGCGTGGGAGAAATCTCCCATATCAGGTTTCAAGCCAAACATTCTCATCAAAAAAGACGCGAGCTATGCTGCTATCACCTACTTTTTCGACGTGCCATTTAGCGCCTGGTATGACGTGTTCATTTACAACGTCATCGGACCATTAGCCACGACCAAAGCGCCCGTCACGATTTATCAGGATAACGATTCTACGACCATTGCAGTGAGCCAGCAAAATTTCTACAATGCAGGCTGGCAGCCATTGACATCGGTTTTTCTAACTGCTGGCAGACACAAAGTTTTGAAAATCGACAACACGAATGTCCCAGCAGGGCAATATGTCGTCGCTGACGCGGCGATGATTATGATCAACCGCAAGCTTTCGCCTGATGTCGTTGTCACTTCGATTGAAACAAAAAGCCAGGCAAGCGCGCTGCAACCCGCTGGTTTTTGTTTATTCCAAAATTATCCCAACCCGTTCAATCATGCAACCAATATTCGCTATTCTCTTTCACAATCGAATTGGGTGAGTCTCAAAATTTATGATATGCTCGGCAGGATGGTTGCGGAACCGGTTAATCAATTTTGTGAGGCTGGAAATTTCGAAATCGTTTTTGATGCGAAAGCATGTCCCAGTGGCGTGTACTTTTGCATCTTGCAGGTAGGACAAGCTTGCGAATCGAGAAAACTCCTTCTGCTGAAATAAGAAGAAAATTCTTATTGCAAATCCTGATTTATTCTATTATATTTCTTTTGCCATCCACGGAATCACATCAAAATGGAGGATAATTTTATGACCGAAAAGAAAAGATTTATTCGCCATCCTCTTGTGCTGATGGTGCTCCTGCTTCTCGCCTGTGGCAATCAAAACAATAAAGAGCAGGCAGAGAAACATTATCAGTCAGCATTAGCGCTATTTGAAGCGAACAAAGCGGATAGCGCCTTTCTCGAAATTCAGCGCACCATCAAGCTCGATCCCAAACACATCAAAGCCCACCAGCGCTATGCCAACATCATGCGCTGGGAGAAAAATCAATTCGAAGAAGTTCTCGCCGAATATCAGGAACAAGCCAGCAAACATCCGCGCAATGAAATCTACCAGTACATGCTGGGCTATCTTTCCGATGATGCCGATGAGATGAAAGCCAGGGCGGAAAACAGCCTGAAATTGAATCCCAAATTTTATTGGGGACACGTCCTCCTGGGCTCGGCTTATATGCGAGAGCAGGACTACACTTCATCAATTGAAGAATATAACAAAGCCATTGCACTCGATGCTGGTGAGCCATCCGTGAAATATAACCTGGCATTTTCTTATGCCAGGATCGATTCCTTTGATCTGTCAAATCAAATTTATCGCGAAATACTAAAAGCAGACACGACCCGCTATTACGCGTATTATACTATCTGGGGCAACATCATCGATAAAGAAGGAGATACTCCAGAAGTTAAAGAGAAAATCACTCATGAAATTGATTCGCTTCTTGCAGCGAAACCGGGAAATCTGGAAATAATGCAGTCGGCAATGTATATTTTTCGCAGCTTGAGAGAGCCGACAAAAGTAACTGCACTTGAAGAAGAAATGATCAAGAGGGATACGACAGGGAATTTTTCGCAATCGATTGTATTTGAGCGAGTGTTTCAAATTCGAGATCCGAATGATCGCCTGAAATTTTGCGAAAAATTTTTGCAGGACTACCCGAATAGCAGAATGAAAAATTACATGCATTCATTTATTTTTAGAATTGTCAGCACCGAGCTGAAATTGGACACGACAAAAATTATCGAATGGGGCGAGCGACGTATCAAAGATTGCCCGGATGAGGCAGATGCGTACAACGACCTGGTCTGGCAAATCTATCAATATCGCCAGGACAAACTGGATGTGGCGCTGGAATACATGAAAAAAGCAATGGAGGTTGCCAAGCCATATCAGAAGAATTACCTGATGGATACGATGGGCTGGATTTATTTTAAAAAAGCCATGTATCCAGAAGCATTATCCGCTTCAGAAGCAGCGAACAAGTTATACGATGATCCCGACGCTGATGTGATTTTCCATCTCGGCGCTGCCCAGGGCAAAAATGGCAAAATCGAAGATGCCTTGCAAACCCTGGCGCTTTCATTGTCGCTTCAGGAAAATGCAGAAGCCCGAAGCTATTTCAATGAATTTTATCAGGCAAAATTTGGCAAGCTCGATGACATGGACGACTATTTGAAAAAGACCATCCTGGGCAAAGCCATGATCGATCCGCCATTTGCTGCTCCGGATTTTAAGCTGACCAGTATGGATGGCAGAGAAATGGGCTTATCGGATTTTAAAGATAAAGTGATATTGGTCGCGTTCTGGAAGCCCACCTGAGGTGGCACCTGTCGTGCGGAGATTCCGTACCTGCAAACCTTAATCGAAAAATATGATAGTACCAGAGTTGCAATTCTTGCAATCAGCGCCATTGGAAGCAAAAAGGCATCTGAAAATTATGTTAAAGGGGCGATGATGGGAAAACAGGCGACCTACCCGATCCTGCTGAACGGACTCAAGGTTCAGAAAGCATTTCAGGGTAGGGGAGTGCCCAATACGTTTATCATCGATCAACAGGGAAAAGTGCGCTACAGACACCGTGGATTCAGCGATGGAATGAAAAAATTTATTGAGATGGAAATCCAATCTTTGTTGGACGAAACC
>JALOPY010000589.1 GCA_025453735.1 bacterium
GATGACTGTTCATAAAGATATCTGGCTTCGTTTAGATTCTCTCGTAATGTATTTCGGGTAAGAATCGGTTGGTTGAAACTAACACTCAAACTGCTATACGCCTGGTCGGTTTTCAGTTGCGCATAATCCTGCAACGCCAGCACTGTTTTCAAATTATCCCGATACATCAGCGAAGACAGCGCAAAATTTCCACCCGTCGGCAAAATGTAAGTGAACTGCAAATTCCCACCAAACTGCATCGAGCCAAAAGAATTATAAACAGGCAAGCCATCAGGTCGCTGCACAGGCAGCACATTTTCGTTCCACGACGGCGTAAAAATACTCAAATCCATTCGTGGCTTGAACTGCGCCCGATAGTAATTGAAAAATTGCTGCATGGCAATCTTATTTTCCAGATAGGATTTGATGGTGTAGCTCCTTTTCAAAGCGATATTGATGGCGTCTTCGTAGGTTAAGGTTTGGATTTGTTGTGCTTGATTTTGATGGACGATCACAAAGTTTAACATCAAAAAAAACAATAAAAAAAATCTTCTCATGATCTGCTCCTGAAATGAATTTCAAAAAATTCTTTTCATCCGTTGGGTTATTTCTATCAGTTGGAGAAATTTTTTCCAACGGATTGAAACAACCCAACGGATTTTTGTTATTGAAATGCAACAGCCATACCACTTTTTATTCAAATTTTCATATCCTGCTTTGTTCATTGTTTATTTGAAAATTAAGCCACCCAAAATTATCTTCAAAAATTACATCAAAAATTAAATTTGAGTAATCAGTTACCCAATTCCTGTTACCCCAATTACCCAATCACCTGATCCCCCAATTCCCCAAAAATGCCTTGCTTATTTAATTTTTTTTAATTATTATTTCCCCATGAATTCAGTCAAGAAAATATTTCAAGACTTAAGAATCAAGGCGCTGCGCAAAAAGCATCTCGAATTCAAGCAGGCGCTCACCGAATTCAGCCGCTCGCTCACTCTGATTGTTGATCTAGAGCAGTTGAAAGACAACATCATCTCGAAAATTCGAGAGATCATCAAAGTTGAACATATTTTCATCTATCTCATCAATCCCGATCTCAATCGATTTCAGCTCGCTAAAGCGAGGGGTTTTGAAATCAAGAGCGGCGATGACTTTTACTTCCTGCCCGAAGATCCGCTGATCCGTTGGTTTGCAATAAACGAAACGCATCTCATCGTTTCCGATAAGCCTCAGATTTTTTCTTTTTTCAATCGCCACGAGCAAGAGATTATTAACAAAACAAGCATCGACTTCATCTTCCCACTCGTTGCCATGAATCGAGTGACGGGTCTGGTTTGCCTGGGGAATAAAAGCTCTGGCGCAAAATTTAGTCGAGAAGAAATCGAGCTGCTGACGACGCTGCTGGGACAGGTCTCCCTGTCGTTTGAAAATGCTTATCTCTATCAGCAGCAGAAAGCTCGATTGAAAAAGATGTATCGAGCCGATCGATTGGCGACGCTGGGGCAATTGGCTGCAGGGGCAGCGCATGAAATCAGAAATCCGTTGACGTCGATCCGAAGCACGATCCAGTATTTACAAAAGACGATAACTGATGTCGCCAAAAAGGAACTGGTCATCGGGCTTATTCAAGAGGTGGATCGGATCAACGAAATCATTGAAGGACTACTGTCTTTCTCGAAGCCGAGTAAGCCAGAAACTGAATTAATTGATCTTGATGCTTTAATGGAACAAACCCTGACTCTGGTTGCAACGACAGCCAAAAAGCGAAAGATTGCAATCGACTATAAATTCAATTCCCTGGAAAAGCAGCTCAAAGCTGATCCTGCTCAGTTGAAACAGGTTTTTCTCAATATCATGATGAATGCCTTACAAGCCATGGACGATGGTGGTAAATTGCAAATAGCGGTTGAATCATCCCGCAAGGAGGGATTATTTGCATCTGAGTTTCCAGCAAAATTCCTGATCACATTTCAGGACACTGGGGAAGGTATTCAAAAAGAAAATCTGGATCATGTTTTCGACCCCTTTTTTACAACCAAAAAAGATGGGACAGGATTGGGGTTGTCGATCTCTTATGGCATTATCCAACAGCATGGTGGAGAAATCGAAATTGAGAGCGTTTCAAAACAAGATAATTCAAAAGTGCATGGGACAAAAGTAACGATTGTGCTTCCTATCTATAAATAGGTGATGCAATGGCAGCCAAAATGTTGATCGTGGACGATGAACAAAAAATTCGGCTCATTTTAACACAAATCCTCAAAGATGAAGGATTCATGGTGCAGGATGTCGGCAGCGGCGAAGCAGCGATGGAGACTGTCCCTTCCTTCGAGCCTGACTTGATTCTAATGGATCAAAATATGCCGGGCATGAACGGCATTGAAACGATGGCGAAAATTAAAACGACTCATCCTGAAATTACGGTGATCATTCTCACTGCTTTTGGCTCGATTCCACTAGCCGTCGATGCCGTAAAAAAAGGCGCTTATGACTATCTTTCCAAGCCATTCGATAATGAAGAATTGCTGATCATCATTCGCCGTGCGCTGGAGCATCGCCGCTTGACTGAAGAAGTTTCCAACCTCAAAAAACAACTGCAAGAAAAATACAGCTTCACCAACATCATCGGCGTCAGCCCGAAAATTCAGCAGGTATTCGAGCAGATCAATCGGGTGTGCGCCACCGATGCTACGGTGCTGATTCAGGGCGAGAGCGGGACGGGTAAGGAATTGATCATGAAAGCCATCCACTATCACAGTCATCGCAAAGACCAGCCGCTGATCACTGTGAATTGCGGCGCTGTGCCATTCAATTTATTGGAGAGCGAATTTTTCGGGCATGAGAAAGGTGCTTTTACGGATGCTAAAGAACGCAAGATCGGCAAGTTCGAACAGGCGAATGGTGGCACGATTTTTCTCGATGAGATTGGCGAGCTGCCGCTCGATGCCCAGGTCAAATTGCTC
>JALOPY010000590.1 GCA_025453735.1 bacterium
CGCCATCCCGATTGTCAAAAAATTGAGCCATCTGCCGATCATTGCCGATCCGAGTCACGGCACGGGCAAGCGAGAATATGTGGCGCCGCTGGCACGAGCTGCGGTGGCTGCCGGCGCGGATGGTCTCATTATCGAAGTCCATCATGAGCCAGATAAAGCATTATCGGATGGTCCCCAGTCATTGCTTCCCGACCAATTCCAGCGATTAATGGAAGAATTGAAAGTGATTGCCTGGGCAATCGGAAGGACAATTTAAACGATTTAATTCAAAAATAATTTTACCACAAAGTCGCCAGGGCGCGAGGAAGTTATATGTTACACTCTGAAATCCGACAGAATTTTATTTCTTATTTAAAAAAATTTTTCTGTTTCTGATTTCAACATCATTTCGTCTTTGCGTCTTCGCGCCTCTGCGGTTAAAAAACTTTGCATGCTAAAAATCTAAACTGAAAGATAATTCAGCCACAAGACGCAAAGGCACAAAAATTTTAATACTTTTGTTAAGATAAAATTCAACAATTAAAAACTGACTTTTTTTTTCAGTTTTGTGGCTTAGCGCCTTCGTGGCGCAAATTACTGAACGATTCAAAAAAAAGGTGAAACCATGGATACATATTGTAAAATTACAATTATCGGCATGGGACTGATTGGAGGTTCCATCGGATTGGCGTTGAAACGGAAAAACCTTGTGCGAGACAGTCGCGGGTGTGGATGAATTTTCCATCGTGCATCGTGCATTGGAGCGAGAGGCGATTTCCGAAGGGTTCAATCGCGCCGAACTGGAAAAGGCAGTCAAAGGCGCACAAATCATTTTTATCTGTACGCCAGTTCAGCAAATATTGGAATTATTGCCTGTGATTGCTGAAGCGGCAGATGAAAATGTGCTGGTTTGTGATGTTGGCAGCAGCAAAGAGCACGTTGTCGCAGAAGCAAACAAACATTTTCCCGAGAATAAATACTTTTTAGGAACGCACCCGATGGCGGGTGCAGAAACCAGGGGCATCGAATCGGCAGATCCGTTTTTATTCGAGAATGCCATCTGGGTGATGACGCCGGGACATCGAATTCCAGAAAAAATCACGCGCAAGCTGGGACTCCTGCTTGAGAAAATGGGAGCGAAAATTTTGATGCTGACGCCAAAAATGCACGATCGAATTATTGCCGCGGTCAGCCATTTGCCCCAGTTTGCTGCGGTTTCGATGGTGAACCTGGTGGCGCGTTTTTACCAGGAAGATCCCAATTATCTGAAGTTAGCGGCTGGCGGTTTTCGCGATATGACCCGGATTGCTTCCAGTCCCTTCTCAGTGTGGAAAGATATCTGTCTGACCAATAAGGATCAAATTTCGAGATTTATCGATGAATATATTACAGAGCTGCAGCGCATCAAAAAATTCCTGCAAAATGAAGAATTGGAACCCTATTTCAACCAAGCGGCGATCACCCGACTTGCGATTCCAAAGGACAGCAAAGGATTTATTCGCTCACTTTTTGACGTTTCGATCGCGGTCGAAGATCAGCCTGGCGTCATTGCAAAATTTTCGACGATACTGTCGAAGAATAAAATTAATATTAAAGATATCGAAGTGTTAAAAGTCCGTGAGGGCGAAGGCGGCACGATTCGTCTGGCGTTCGAGAATGAGGCGGATCGACAAAAAGCTGTGGATTTGATTCGTGAAGCAGGATTTTCGTGTTATGCAAGGGATTGATCGAGCGGGCGTTATATCTGAAACTTCATACTGATTCCATCCGCCAAGTTAATGCCAAATGGCAATTGCTTAGCCACATGAAGCTAACATGAAAAACCGTTAAAACGGTTTCAACGATTCATCTTTTTGAATAAACACCACAATTAATTGTGGTGTTTATTTAAAACATGAGATGGCCATAGCCGTTTCAACAGCTTCATTTCAGTTCGCTAAACATGTTCAGCTATTCTAATTTTCCCGGGTACGCTTCGCCAGCCTGTTCTGCCAAAAATCTTTCGGCTTCCATTGCTGCCATGCAGCCAGCGCCGGCAGAACTGATTGCCTGTTTGTAAATTGGATCCTGCACATCGCCCGCGGCAAAAACACCAGGGACATCGGTTCGCTGGCGGCGATCCGTGATGATGAGATCTGACTCGTCCAGCTTGATTTGCCCTTTAAAAACCTGGGTATTGGGAATGTGCCCGATAAAGACAAACACGCCATCAGTATCAAAAATACTTTCTGCCTGAGTTTTCAAATTTTGCAGACGCAATGCCTGAACGCCGCCTTCTTTGCCCAGCACTTCAGTCACGACAGAATCCCAAATAAAATTCATTTTCTCATTGGCATTGGCGCGACTTTGCAGGTGAGCATGCGCTCGTAATCGGTCGCGGCGATGGATCAGTGTGACAGAGGTGGCAAATTTCGTCAGGAAGAGACCTTCTTCCACGGCGCTATCTCCGCCCCCGACGACAACAACTTTTTTTCCCTTGAAGAAAAAGCCATCGCAAGTGGCGCAATAGGAGACGCCTTTTCCGACATATTCTTTTTCTCCCGGAACATTCAATTTTCGCGGATCAGACCCTGTGGCAATGATAACTGACTTTGCCTGGTAAGCATTTTCTCTCGCCTTAATTTTAAATGGATGATTTTTGAAATCAACTTCAATAGCGGTATCGGAAACGATTTTTGCGCCGAATCGTTCCGCCTGTTTTTCCATCGATTGAAATAATTCAAAGCCCGCGATGCCATTAGGAAATCCCGGGAAGTTATCAATTGCATCCGTAATCGTAACCTGTCCGCCAGGCTGATCGCCCCGTAAAACAACGGGAGCGAGTTCTGCTCGTGCCGCGTAGATGGCGGCGGTTAATCCTGCCGGTCCAGTGCCAAGTATTACGACATCTTCCATGAATCAGTCCTTATTTTTTTCGTTAACAATCGGTTATTGTTCATTTTTTATCAACGTAGAGACGATTCATGAATCGTCTCTACGTTTCTGGTAGTCCTGGTCAATTGAATTAACTTTTCCATACTTGACCTTCTTTGAGCACGTTTTCTTTAAATATCGCTGACACGAGCGAGAGATCAACCAACTCTACATGATATGGAATATTCATATTCTCAAATTTTTCTTTTAGCAGTATTAGCTTTTCCTTTTTATAGCCATTTTTCGGCAGTATGCCGATATCGATATCTGAATATCGATGTTCATCCCCCCGCGCTGCTGAACCAAATAGAATGATCCGGACGTCTTCATTCTTCAAGACATCTAAAATAACTTCTTTAACATTATCGATGCTTGCCTGATAATATTTGTTTTTTCCAGCATTCATTTGATAAGCAATATTTAACATCAAAATCTCTTTACAAGAATTATTGAGAATCCTGGATTGGCAAAATCATTTCTGATATTCAATCCAATCTCAGCGCCTGTCGCCGCTTCCAATTTTTTATTGTATCGATGTGTTTGCCAGACTGAATGAATCGCGCTGAACAGATGATTGGCAAAAATCCCGCCCAGTACAAAAACTGAGCGGTTCAAAGCCTGATCGCCTGAAAGCCGAATCCCATGACCAAAAATAATCTTCATCAGCATATACTTTTTCAAACTGGAACATGCGCTGTTTCGCATCATTGTATTGATAAATGTCCTGGTAATTTCCAATATCGATAAAAAATTGAGACGGCTTGCCAGCGATAGTCGCTCCCGAATGAGTGGCAGCAAAAGCTAAGGCATCATCCCGCTGCCATTTCCCATATTCCCGGAATGCAATGTAACTGACCCAGAGCGAAATTTCAGTGAAAAAAAATGCTTTGGCTAAATTGTGTTTGCCGAGGTAATATTCTCCTGCCCCAGGAATTAGCAGCGATCTGAAAAACGCCGTTCTCCGATCTTTGTGGGATTTGGATGGATTTTCAGTCATTGCCAGGTTGACCTCAGGTCGCGCCAATGAATCATGTTGCTGGATGTTCTTTGCCAATTCAAATTTCGCTTTTGCCAGTGGCGATGGTTCGAGATACTGATGCTCTCCCGCTCCCACTGCGAAAGTGTAATTTATCAATACCAGAAATATCACGATCAAAATATTTGAAATAATTTTCATGTCACCTTACCAGCTAAGCTTTAACGACAATACAGGTTGCAGATGATTCGCGTAATAAATCTGGTTCACTTCTAACTTCGCTTCCAGCAATCTATTATTGTGAATTTTGGCTGACCAGGCAGCATCAATGGCGCTGAGCAAATGGTTCAACATGACGATTGTGGTTCCGGTTCTCGCTTGTTGAAACAGATCATTGCTCTTCGCTCGCATTTTCATGTAATCATCAGCAATCTGAGCTTCATCGCTTCGATATTGAAGCAGCTCTTCGTAAAGAACATCGTTGCGTGTTCCTTCCCAGCCGACGACAAATTCAGCGTATTTGCCAATCATCTCATAATATTGCTGCGTTTTGTTGACATCGCCTTCACCCTTGATGAAAGGCAAAACCAGCTCTTCCATGTGACTGGCATGGGTCATCATGTCCTGCTTCGTTGAATCGATATTGATGTACCAATTGTACCATTTTTTCGGATCCCACTTTTCGTCCGCGTAGTCCTGAAATTCATCTTCTTTATCCCTCCCTTTTTGATTATAGGTCGCATAAAACGCCCATGCACCAACTTCAACAAGGAAAAATCCCGCGGCTTTGAGATAGGATTTTGCATAAAATTCACCAGCGCCAGGCACCAAAGCTGATAAAAATAATGCACGCTTGGGCAACTTATAACCGGGCAATTGAGCTAAGCGCTGTTCCTTCGACATCGCCGTATCTTGCAATGCCATTGCACTCATCAGGCTTGTTGGTTGTAAATATCGAGCCGATAACTCGGTTGACTTTGAAAGCGTAAGGTAAGGATTTTTGTAATCATTATTTTTTGGATTATCACTGGCATAATTAGAATACACAAACAGACCAATAAAGACAACAGTCATTAGAAAACATAGCTTCTTCATTGATACACTCCATAAATTAAGGTTAGCATTTTTTTATCCGATCATTTCCTGCTGAAAAGTTGATCCTGTATTTTTGTTAATCGAAATAGCCAAAGCTGATGCCGATGTAATAGCGCCATTCTTTTCCGTAGATTAATGGCGTGGTATTATTTTCAATTTTGGTAAACTCGTCAAATCCATACGCTGCGTTGAAAAAGATTTTCGTTGGAAAATTATAAAATGAGAACATATCCAATCGCAGCTCGACACCGGCATTCTTTTTAAATTTGGCAAGCTCGATGGCATCTTCATCAAACGCATTGCCATAATCAAAAAACGCACCAATGTAAAATTTATCGAAGTACAGATGAAATAATCGCATATCGATATTATTGAATATTGGAAAACGATACGTGGTTCTGGCAACAATCATTTTCCGCCCTTCCACGCTGTAAAATGGATAGCCGCGCAAACCAATCAATCCACCGGCGTAGAAATTGAAAAATTCGTGGATCGGGCGATCGATCCAGCCAGCCTGAATTTGCAAATTTAACGCATGGCGACCGTAGCGCCCGATGCCGATATTTTCTTTCCAGTCCAGCTCTAATTTTCCATAATTATATTTATCAAAAACTTCTGCCCAGGTGCCAAATTTTGTGAGTTTGAAATCATTGATAAATTTATTGAACTCGCGGCTATATCGC
>JALOPY010000591.1 GCA_025453735.1 bacterium
TTCTGGGCAGATTGGTCCATTGCGCCACAGATCAAATTCGATATCATCTGGGGCTGGGATCGCTTTGCCGAAAGCGGCGCAAAGAAACATGCCGAGGATAATACGTCGTACGGCCATAATGTGGAATTCGCCTGGCTGCTGCTCCATGCGCTGGATGTGATGGGCGAGGATTGGCAGCCTTACCAAACCATCATCCGAAAACAGTTGAATCATGCCGTTGAACACGGGATCGATAATGAATTTGGCGGCGTCTTTGTCGAAGGTGCCCATAGCGGCGAAGTTTGCGACAGGGAAAAAGAGTTCTGGCAGCAGGCTGAGGTGATGATCGGAATGCTGGAAGGATTTATTCGATTTGGTGATGAAAAATATCTCGATGCGTACCAAAATGTCCATCTCTTTGTGTTCGACAAAATGATCGATCACAACGTGGGCGAATGGTGGCCCCTGTTGACATGTGATGGCAAACCGATCTGGACGCACAAAAGCCATTCGTGGAAAGTAAATTATCATACCATTCGGTGCATGATTCAGTGCATTAATCTATTGGAAAAATTTTAGGACAGTTAAACAGACCCTTCCGAAGGTTTTAAACCTTCGGAAGGGTGGCTTCAGGAAAATGGTATTCAAATGAACGCCAATCAACTCAAACAAATCCTCGAAAAAATCCAACAGGTCAAAATTGCTGTCTATGGTGACTTCTGCCTGGATGCCTATTGGTTTCTCGATCCCCGAGGTGGGGAAATTTCAGCCGAGACAGGGCTCCTCTCCCAGGCAGTGAAAAAGCACTACTACACCCTCGGCGGAGCTTCCAATGTCGTTGCCAATTTGGCTGCTTTAGAGCCAGCCGAAATCAAAATCATTGGCGCTGTCGGCAATGATATTTTTGGCAGGGAGCTGCCGCGACAATTCAATGAGCTTGGCGTGAACCATGAGTCCCTTGTCATTCAAGAAGAAAATTTTTATACCGTCACTTTTTCAAAAATTATTCTTGATGGCAAGGAACAGCCCCGAATGGACTTTGGTTTTTTCAATCAGCGGTCATCAGAAACCGATGATAGGATCATCACTGGTCTTTCCCAGGCGATGCATGATTGCGATGCACTGATTTTCAACCAGCAGGTGCCAAATAGTCTGACTGAAAAATTCATTCACAATGTCAATTCCCTATTTGATCGATTCAATAATAAGATCGTCTTGCTGGACACACGACACTATGGCGATCGGTTCAAAAATATTTATCGAAAGACGAATGCAGTCGAAGCCGCTCGATTGAATGGCGTTGCTGCGGAAGTGCTGGATCAAATCGACTTCGAGGCGACCAAACTTCATGCGCAAAAACTTTTTGATGAATCAAAAAAACCTGTTTTTATCACTCGAGGCTCGAAAGGAATTTTGGTTGTTGATAGTTCTGGCAACCATGAAATTCCAGGGATTGAATTCAATAAGCCAATCGATGCCGTAGGCGCTGGCGATACTGTGGTGAGCACCCTGGCGTTATGTTTGGGAGCGGGTGTAGCGCCAGCCGAAGCTGCCGAATTCGCCAATTTAGCCGCAGCCGTGACAGTCCAAAAATTATTTATGACAGGCACGGCTTCGGGCAAAGAAATACTTGATCTTTGTCTGGAGATTGGTTATATTTAGTAAGGTGATTGTGGTTTTTGATTACTGAGTAGCTATTAAATGAAATTCCAATTTTCAAAAGCCAAATTCCAAATAAATTTCAAAACCAAATGTTCAAATTCCAAATCAGTGAATAATAAATTGTAGCTTGACCATTTAATATTGGGATTTAGTGCTTGTTTGGAATTTGAATATTGAAATTTGGATTTTATTTGTAATTTGTGATTTGTTTTTTGGAATTTAGCACAAAAGGTGAAATAAAAACATGAATTGGTTTACGAATCTCCATCCCATTACTCAAGCACTGCTGGCAACCTGTTTCACCTGGTTCATGACCGCCGCAGGCTCTGGCGTGGTCTTCTTTTTCAGAACCATCAATCGCAAGCTGCTGGACGGCATGTTGGGATTTGCCGCAGGGGTGATGATCGCTGCCAGCTATTGGTCGCTATTAGCACCAGCCATTGAAATGGCCGAGGAGGGAAGTCTGCCATCGTGGGTTCCAGCCACGGGCGGATTTCTGCTGGGCGGAGCCTTTTTGTGGATTGTCGATAGAATTCTTCCCCATCTCCATGCAGGATTTAATACTGAAAAATCCGAAGGAATCAGCACGACGTGGAAACGAAGTGTGCTGCTGATTCTGGCGATCACGCTTCATAACTTTCCTGAGGGATTGGCTGTGGGAGTTGCATTTGGCGCCATCAGTGCTGACCTGCCTGCTGCTTCACTATCGGGCGCAGCGGCGCTGGCGATCGGCATTGGCATTCAAAACTTTCCCGAAGGCGCTGCCGTCTCAGTCCCGCTGCGAAGAGAGGGATTTACACGGTTTCGCTGTTTCTGGTATGGGCAATTATCTGGCGTCGTCGAGCCAATTGCTGGCGTCATTGGAGCTGCATCGGTCATTCTCATGCGACCGATTCTTCCGTATGCCCTAGCGTTTGCCGCAGGCGCTATGATTTATGTCGTGGTCGAGGAATTAATCCCTGAATCGCAATTTGAAAAAAATACCGATTATGCCACAGTGGGCGCCATGCTGGGCTTTGCGGTGATGATGACGCTGGATGTGGCGTTGGGGTAATGACCTACAAATGGACTCCAACTCGGAGTTGGAGTCCATTTGCATAATAAAGGAAATTTAAATTTTTATGGAGAATAGCATGACAACTTCATCATTAGCAATCATAAAAAAGAATTTTGGGATTGACGATAAGGTTGCTGTTAAATATGAAAAAAAGGATGACGAGCTTATCCTTCATGTCCCATTGCAATCTCGGTATCATTCCAATGATGAGTTAATTAATCAAGCTCGAAATCT
>JALOPY010000592.1 GCA_025453735.1 bacterium
TGCAGAGGCGAATATGAGATTACACGTGCTGGACAAAGAGATCGGTGATGCAATTGTCCAGGCTGCCAATGAAGTGATCGATGGGAAATTGGATGCTGATTTTATTGTGGATGTGTACCAGACCGGCTCCGGCACATCGACGAATATGAATGCGAATGAGATTATCGCCAATCGAGCGATCGAAATTTTGGGAGGAACCATTGGCAGCAAAACACCGGTTCATCCCAACGATCATGTCAATCTGGGACAATCCAGCAATGATGTCATTCCCTCAGCAATCCACATCGCTGCGCTGGAAAGTATTGAACGGAATTTATTGCCTGCGTTAGATTATCTGGCAGAATCACTCCGAATGAAAGCAAAAGAATTTGATGATGTAGTGAAAATCGGTAGAACGCATTTGCAGGACGCTGTGCCAATCCGGCTGGGACAGGAATTCAGCGGATATGCCTCCCAGGTCGAGCATGGTATTCAGCGAATCATGACTGCAAAGGTGAATCTGCGGGAACTGGCGCTTGGCGGGACGGCCGTGGGCACCGGCTTGAACACCCATAAAAAATTTCCGGAATTAGCCATCAAAAAAATATCCTATTACACCGGAATCACCTTCTGCGGAGCGCCGAACCGATTTGAAGCCCTGGCAGCACGAGATGCAATCGTCGAAGTCAGCGGGCAATTAAAAACCGTCGCGGTCAGCTTGATGAAAATCGCCAACGATTTGCGCTGGCTGAATTCGGGACCACGATGCGGCATTGGCGAAATTACCCTCCCCTCATTGCAGCCCGGCAGTTCGATTATGCCGGGAAAAGTCAATCCGGTCGTTCCCGAATCTATGATGATGATTTGCGCCACGGTGATCGGCAATGACGCGGCAATCACTATCGGCGGGCAGCATGGGAATTTTGAATTGAATGTGATGATGCCGATGATGGCGTATCATCTGCTCGAATCGATTCGGCTATTGTCGAATGGCGCACGAAATTTTGTGGATCGATGCATTACTGGAATTATTGCAAACCGGGATAGGGCAGAGGCATTGATCGAAAACAGCCTGGCAATGGTCACGGCATTAGCGCCAAAAATTGGATATGAAGCAGCAGCCAAAATTGCGCAAGAAGCCTATGCTACGGGAAAAACTATTCGTCAAGTCGCATTGGAAATGAAGCTGCTTGCTGACGATGAATTGAACCGATTGCTTGATCCGATGCGGCAGACAGAGCCTGGTCTCGGGGGATAGGTAATTGATCGATGCTGAAAAACCAGGTTTCTTTAAGAAACCTGGTTTTTTTAAGAAAAATCACAAATTCTTCTTCCAGAACTCCAGCATGGTTTTGTACAAATGAATCCTCGCCGGTCGATCGGAAATTCCATGCTGGCGCATCGGATAGATCATCATATCGAAAGTTTTTCCCGCTTTGATTACTTCATCGACAAACGCCCAGGCATTCTGGATGTGGACATTGTCGTCATACGTGCCATGGACGAGCAGCAATCGGCCGGAAAGATTCTTGGCGCTTTTTACCAGCGATGTTTTTTCGTACCCATCGGGATTATCCTCCGGGCGCTTCATCGCGGCTTCTGCCCATTTGGAATCATAATAATGCCAATCCGTTACCGCGGCGACGGCGATTCCAGCCTTAAATTCGGTTGAATGCGTCATCGCGTTCAGCGTAAATGTTCCGCCGCCGCTCCATCCCCAGACGCCGATTCGCTCCGGATCGATCCAGGTTTGCGATTTAAACCAGCTCACCGCATCGAGCAAATCATTCAATTCCCCTTCGCTGCCAGCTTTGAATAGGATTTTATTTTCGAGAATTTTGCTGATCGCAGTGGCGCTGCGGTTATCCACGCCGGCGACCAGAAAGCCATGGTTCACCAGAATTTGATCGAAATAGATCGAGCCGTTCCATGAATTGACAACCGTCGGCGCCGAAGGCCCGCCATAGACGTTGAGAATGATCGGGTATTTTTTAGTGGGATCGAAATTTTTGGGTTTTAAAATTGATGCCGGCATGGGAAAGCTGTCCCGTGTTGCAATAGTAAATAGCTCCGGCGTTTGAATCTTGAATTTTGCAATCAGCCCGGGTTTCGATGTGCCGAGACTTTGAATCAGCTTGCCATCATTTCGATGCAGAGCTAATCTCGGCAGCGTGGTCATATTTGAAAACCGATCGACATAATATTTGGCATCCTTGCTGAAGGTGATGGTATGGACGCCATCTTCCCTGGTAATCCGCTCCATTTTCGTCCCGTCAAATTTAATCCGGTACAGTTGTCGCTCAATTGATGATTTTTCCAGCGCGGTGAAATAAATCCACTGGCTTTTTTCGTCAATGGCAACGACAGCCTGGCGCAGCCAGTAAATTCCGCT
Source organism: bacterium (assembly GCA_025453735.1). Lineage (GTDB taxonomy): Bacteria > Zhuqueibacterota > Zhuqueibacteria > Thermofontimicrobiales > Thermofontimicrobiaceae > JALOPY01. Next base: position 2,372 of record JALOPY010000592.1, read on the forward strand.
CGATGCATGGATCGCCCAGACGCCTTGCGTGATCGGATTGATTAATTTTCCGTCCATTGCGTAACGATACAGATGCGCGTATCCTGTACGTTCCGATGCCCAGATAAATTCCTTGCCATTTTTTAAAAAATAAAGATCATCATGAATATTGACCCAGGCAGGATCAGTCTCTTTAAAAATGAAGGTTGGTTTTCCTGAATAGCGATCAACAAAATACAGATCGAGCTCGGTTTGTGCTCGATTCATGGTCTGGACGCTGAACCGCTTATTATCGGGCAGCCATTTCACGCGGGCAATGTATTCATAACTTGAATCAGCAAAATCCGCCCAGCTTGGTTTTGGATCGCTGATCTCCACGACACCGACTCGAACGATCGGATTTTTGTCGCCAGCTTTTGGGTATCGCTGCTTGTGAACCATTGGAACTTTCGGCTTAAAATCAACATAGCTCATTTCACTCACAGGCGAATCATCGGTCTGCAAAAATGCGATTGCCTTTGAATCATCAGACCACCAATAGGCAATATCCTGCCTGCCAAAAACTTCCTCCCAGTA
>JALOPY010000593.1 GCA_025453735.1 bacterium
AGAATAATACCTTTGAAATCCCCACGAGTCGTTGATACTTCCACATCGCTCCAAACCTGAACGCCAAAATTTTTCAATGCACTCAACGCCGCGCCACGATAGCCTTTGTATTTTTCATTATCAGACATAGAAAATTAACCTCAATTCAAAACTATTGTTAATCGTTTCATCAGCAATTCTATAATTTTTGTTGTCGCTCAATCAACTCGATAATTTTTCTTCCTTCAAACCTGCCTCTTATTTGCTTCATTATTTTGCCTATCAGGTATGGCAATTTTTTCCTGTCATCTTTAATCATTTCAAGATCATTATTTTTAATCGATTCTTTGATTATTGACAAAACATCATTTTCTTCCATAATCGGGTGTTGAGCCATCACATCTTCAATTGGGCGAGAATTTAAATTCAGCCATTCTTCAACAATTAATGGGATCGCTTCCTTCACAATTTTTTTATTTTTATAAGCGTCAAAAATAGCAATAACAGAACGATCATCCAATTTTTTAACAGGCAAGCCTTTTCGCGTCAGGTGTTTCAATATTTGAGTAAGAAATACGGCAGCCAACATTGGCTCGATTTTCAATTCGGAAAGCAATCGGTCAAAAATATCTGCTTTGCCGGATAGGAGCAATTGGTCGATCATAAAACCATGTAATCCGCTTTGTTCATAACGCTTCCGACGCACCCAGGGCAATGGCGGCAGATTGGCATGGATGCGCTGAATGCGATCCTCAGACAGCGCAATCGGAGGCAAATCCGTGTCCGGATACATGCGATCGGGACCGGGAAGGATTCTTTCAAAACCATTGGTGCCATCGGGCAATGCCTGTCTGGTCTCATTGGGAACGCCGATGATCGCCTCGTTCGCTCGAATAGCGATCTCTCTTCCAGCCGTTTCAACATCACGTGCGCTTCCCCAGACAATGACCAGCGCATCGTCGTTTTCCAGCTTGCTCAGTTTTTTGATCTTTAGCCAATTGGCGCTGCTGATGGTTATATCATCCGTGTCCGAATGAATGATATTAGGAATCCTGTGCAGGCACGCGATCACCCGTACCCGATCGGAAATTTCCTTGGCAAAGTTAGTTCCTGGCTGCGTCGGATGCTGCAAGATCCCTTTGAAGAATGGCAATTTCACGCATTTGATTTTAAAATCATCTGAAATGACATCTTTGATCGGCAGGTAACTGGTGTCTTTCAAAATATCGGTTACATCGAAAAATTCAGGTTTGAAGTTATCTGGGGTCAAACCTCGCTGTTTCAATTTATCGCGAATTTCCAGAAGCGCTTTCTGCCTGCCAGCTTCATTGTGCACCAGCCCGGGAATCATCGGAATTCTTGGAACGCCCTTAATTTCGACTCGCGTGCCGCCTGCGATACTGACATTCACATCCTGCCTGGTCGCGCCAATCCCCCGGTTGACTTTTCCGGTTGTCCGGGTCAATTGGCGAATGAGCTGGGCCACGTCAGCCACCTCCTGCGGCGTGTACATGTGCGGATAGGTAACTACCTCGATTAGCGGCATGCTCAATCGATCGGTTTTATAGGTACGGGTATGACCTTCATCAGACACTTCCCGGCATGCATCTTCTTCCAGTCCCAATTGAATGATCCCGATTTTTCGATCTTTGTAAGGAAGCCAGCCATCGATGCCGCAAATCGTGGTGCGCTGAAATCCTGTGGGAATGCTTCCATCAAGATACTGCTTGCGCGCGATGTGCAATTCGCTGACGACATTACATTGCAATAGCAACGTAATTTCCAGCGCAATATCGAGCGCATCCTGATTCAGCTCGAATGGTGGGGCATCGTCCATTTCATACGTGCACACTGTTTCTTTATTGAGCTGATAAATAATATCTTTTTTCGTCTTGAATTCCATCAGCGCGGTGCCATCGTATTCGCCCAATTCTGAGAGCGTGGGGCGCATGTGGCGCAGAATTTCGGCATGATATTTTTCGCTGTAACGTCCCGCAGGACAACGGCAGAATAGTTTTTTCGTCGTGGTTAATTGTTGATGAATTTCCAGTCCGGATTTCAGTCCCAATTCGGCGTAATCCGCGGGCGACATTTGTTCCATCGGCTTCAACATAAGATCGAGCTTCTCCTTGGCAAAAGTCATTCAAAAAAATGAAGGCAGAAAATACGAAATTGGCGGGTCAATGTCAAGGGATTATACACAAAAAGTGTAAAACCTCAGTCTCGGGTGTATAAACCTGGTTTCTGCCAGAAGCCAGGTTTATTTTCCACCTGTAAGTGAGCTTTTACCAAAAAGTTTTCAATGTTGCTGGTAGTATGGAATTGCCTGAATTAAAAGATAACAGTGAGCGAAGTGAATGCAGTATGAAAATTAGCTAAAGATTTGGAAGGAAATATTCAAATCATTCGATCTGCTAAAATCTGAAAATCATCTGGTGCAAAAAAACCAGGAATGTAGATTTGATTGAGAGCGTTAAGCAGTTCATCCTCCAGATCAGTTAACGAAATCGGAAATTGGTGATTATTTAAAAAATTAAGCAAAGCCTTCATTAACTCATGTCCCCCCATTTCCGTCAGGTATTTGCCGCTGCTCCAATATGCAGGGGATTGCACACATGCTAGTTTTTGATCAAATAACTGCTCAAGCGGGCGTACATTGAATTCTTTTAGTTCAATAAATTTTTGACAATCCGATTTTAGTCGCTTGCCCTCGCGTTGGAGGTAATCCAACCAGGATTTGCGATCAGGATAATCTGCGCCTAATTTATTAGGAAGAGCGTCTTTTTTTGGTCGGCGGAATCCTGTGTCCACCCGATCTTTTTTGAATCCAAACAATGTCCAATAGCATTGCCACCCAACAAAATCATCGAGCATGGGGCGAGCCAACTTTTGTAATAGTTTGCTAATCTGTTTGTATTGGGTTGGCAGTTCTGGAGGCC
>JALOPY010000594.1 GCA_025453735.1 bacterium
ATACGTATCAATATCGATGGGAACTATGGAGAATCGCGTACGATAAGATCAAAGAATCCAATATGAAGATATTTTTTGGCTACGGACCCGGCACCCATGAGGTGATGGAAATATTCGGTACCCTTTCATATTCAGGTATGGATCACGAATTCGGGAGTTGGGATAATCATTATGCAGCAGAGCTGCTTGAAACAGGTCTTATCGGCCTTGCGTTACTTCTAATTTTAGATTTTTCAATTTTAAGACAATTTTTAAAAACATTGAAAAAATCAGCTTTGCCCGATAAGGATGTTTTAACTGGAATCATTGCCAGTATCATTGTTATGATTTTTATGAAAACCAATGTTCAGATTTTTGCACCCCAGTTGAATTATTTGTTCTGGACCTTAGTTGCTCTGGGAGTTGCGATGACCAGATGCATTAATTTTGAATTCGAAGACAGTGAATCAGAAATTGAGGAATAAGCTTCGTCGCCAAATGGATTGAATAGATTTTATGGTTTTCAAATGTTAGCGTAGATTTGAGATAAACATCATGCATAGCAACAAAAATAAATACGGGCCAATTGCAATTGGAGGACTCGGCGGCAGCGGCACTCGAGTTGTTGCTGAAATAGTAAAAGCAGTCGGGTTCTACCTGGGAAATGATTTGAATCCCGCGCTTGACAATCTATCCTTTAGCCTGCTTTTTAAACGTCCCAAATGGTTCCTTAAAAATAATTATAAAAGCAATCCTGAAATTTCAAAAGGGATTAAAATTTTTGAAACAGTGATGACTCGATGGGCGCGCCTGAAATTTGAAGATTATAGTTTTATGATGAAAGCAGCAATGCAATGGTCGATATTTGGAAATCATTTTGGCGGCATCGGGAATTCTGGAAGGGGGATCTGGCCCTTCAAACGTGTGATGAGGATGATGTGCTCAAAAAATCCTGATCTGTCGCAATTTCAAGGCTGGGCATGGAAAGAGCCGAATACCCATATCTATCTTGACTATTTAAGTGAATATATTGAAAATTTCAAATACATCCATGTCATGCGTCATGGTCTGGACATGGCGTTCAGTCGCAATCAGGTGCAACTCTATAACTGGGGGCAGGTTTTTGGAATTGATGGGACAAACTCAGCAGCCCAGTTGCCGAAAAAAGCGCTTGACTTCTGGATTACAGCGAATGAACGAGCTGTTGCTATTGGCAAGAAATTTCCGCAAGGCAATTTTTGGGCAATCAATTTTGATGAATTATGTCATAACCCGGGGGATGAAGTCAAGCGATTGATAGATTTTTTGGAGATAAAAATCGAGGAGCCAAAACTAAAAACTTTAGAACAGATGCCCCAAAAACCGAAATCTTCCGGTCGTTATAGAAATGAGGATCTTTCGATATTTAGCCAGGAAGAAATTCAGGCAGTGCGGAAATTGGGATTTCATGTGGATGAATAACATAGCGCAGCGATGCTCCAAAAAAACACTCAACACCAAGCACACGAAGACAAAACAATAAAGATCATTTTAATCTTTCTTTGTGTCTTTTGTGGTTTCTTGGTGGCTTAGTGTTTGAAGATTCTTTTGCAAAAAAAAACGAAGATATAACTGATAATACCATAGGATTGTTTTGAAAGCAGGAAGCCTGGCAAGACAAGAAAAAATATCATTGCATCATCAAGCGAGTTTTACGATCGAACAAAATAAGACAAAATCTGGCGCAGTTAATGACGGGAACTCCAGATTTGAAAATCAGCTAAAAACAATTTCCAAGCAATCTGGGATTATTTTAATTGGCAAAATTGCCTATCAGGTTTTAAACTTCATTTCAAGCGTTTTATTGGCGAGAATTTTGGGAGCTTCTCTGTTGGGTAGTTTTCAGCTCGGACTGGTAACCGTCCAGATCATGAGCACGTTCAGCATACTTGGCTTCGATCGGGGACTGGTTAGATTCATTCCGATTTTTAGTTATGAAAATATCGGGAAGCTTAAAAAATTGTTAGTGCACAATCTTGCCCTAGTGATTCTAATATCATCAGGATTTGGTTTAATTTTATATCTAAATTCCTCGTTTATTGCATTAAAAATTTTTCATTCTTCAGAGATGATTCAGGTCCTGAAGATTTTTTCTTTTTTGCTTCCAGTGTTGGCGCTATTCACATTTGGCCTGGCGGTGCTCCGCGGTTTTAAGCGTGCTGATGTGATGGCTTATGTTGAAAGTCTTCTCGATCCATCTGTTTTCATCATGTTATTGTTGGTTATCTTGTTATTTAAAGCCGGACTCACTGAAGTCATTTTGATAAGAATATGCAGCAAACTACTTGCGATCGGATGTATCGTCTATTTTTTATTTCGAAATTTTCCGCATGTCTTCAAGACGCACTCCATATCCTATGATTCAAAAAAATATCTCGCGTATTCATTTCCATTGATGCTCATAAGTGTTCTGTACATCATCCTGAATAAAACCAACATGCTGATGCTGGGCTATTTTCTTGAACCATCGCATGTCGGTGTTTATACGGTGATACTTTATATCGCGACATTTAATACGTTCGGGCTTCAGTCGGTGAATACAATCTTTGCGCCTCATATTGCCGAGCTTCATGATAAAGGCGACGTGGCGAATATGGAAAAATTGCTCAAGGTATTGACAAAATGGATTTTTTATTTTTCGTTGATCGTATTTTCTATAATTTTAATTTTTAGAATGGAATTATTAAAAATATATGGCGATATTTTTACAGCCGGGGCAAGTGCCCTGGTGTTCTTAGCGCTGGGGGAGGTCATTAATGCCGCCACCGGATCTACGGGCGCAATTTTGTTGATGACCGGAAAACAAAAATGGGAAGTGCTGAACTCATTCTGCATTTTGATTTTAAATGTTGCTTTTAATCTCTATCTGATTCCCAAATACGGCATCGAGGGGGCGGCTTGCTCTGAATTATATCTTCAATTTGTTATCTGGAATATCGATTCTCCTTATTACTTCTATTGTCACACTTTATTTTCTCAAATTTGATGAAGAAGATAAAATGATTTTGCGCAGGATCGTTCAAAAATTTAAATCAAACTCAAACCACTGATCTATTCTGATAGAGAGAATTCATTGATAATTGGTTAGGATTAATTTTTCAGTGTAAAAAAAATCGATCTACTGATTCCATCGCTTGGAGCGATGGAATCAGTACAAAATTATAAACATTAATGAGTATCACATGAATTTTTACATAACAAGATTTTGATTTCTGATAGGAAAAATATTTCGCCGCCGATTATTATTATCGGTATGCATCGCTCCGGAACCTCGATGATCACGAAGATGCTCAAGGAATTGGGATTATTCATCGGATGGGATCTGAATGAAGAGCATGAAGCCATGTTTTTTGTCAATCGAAATGAAAAAATTCTCAATCTTTTTGGCGGGAGCTGGTACCATCCGAATAATATAGATATTTTATTGAAGCACGATGGTATTCTGGAAAAGTTAACCAATACCATAATGCAAGACCTGAATGCTTTGCCAGCCGCTTCTTTTTTAGGTCCAAAGCTATTTATCAAATACAGATCATTGCTGAAACTCAACTTTTCCTGGGGCTGGAAAGACCCGAGAAATACTTTTCTCATTCCGTTCTGGCGGAATATTTTTCCGGCAGCGAAGCTAATCCATATCTATCGCAACGGTTTGGATATTGCGCAAAGCCTGATGGCGAGAGAAGAAAAGCGGATAAAACTCATCTATCGGAAACGCCGGGGCATTGCTGACGTTACTCAATTTCAATTGAGCCAATTCAATAGCAATAACCCATTATTATTTTTAATGAAAAAAATTCAGAACCAATATCGGAAGCTCAGTCCATTGGAGAAATATAATAAATTCAAAATTCATCCCTGTATTTCCTTGGAGAGTGGATTTGCGCTCTGGTGCAGCTATATTGAGAAAGCCTTTGAATATAGTGAAAAGCTACCAAATGAAATTTTAAATATTCGCTACGAAGATTTCCTGTTAAATCCTGAGCATCACCTGAAAGCGTTACAGACTTTTTGTTTACTTCCTGACAATGAAGATATGATAAAATCACTATCGGGCAATGTTCGTTCTGAACGACGCTTTGCATTTAAAAATGAAGCATCGCTTTTAAATTTTTATGAGAAGATAAAAGATATTAGGAATATGGGTGTTA